>JAGABQ010000173.1:0-15593 GCA_017614495.1 Clostridia bacterium | reverse complement strand
CGTTCCCGTCTTTCTCTCCGACGTAAAGGGAGATCTCACCGGGACGTGCGTTCCCGGTGCGGACAGCGACGACATGCGCGAGCGCATCGGGCGTTTCGGAATAAAAGAGGATTTCCGATATTGCGGCTATCCGACGAGATTCTGGGACATTTTCGGAGAGGCGGGACATCCCGTCCGCGTGACCGTCTCCGGCATGGGACCGATGCTTCTGTCGCGGCTTTTCGGGCTGACCGAAGCCCAGACCGGCGTGCTGAACATTGTTTTTAAAATAGCCGACGAAAACGGGCTGCTGCTTTACGACATCAGGGATCTGAACGCCATGCTCAGGTTCGTCGCGGACAACAGGGAAGAGTTCCAGAAGACATACGGCAGCATAATGCCGGTCTCCGTCGGGGCGATACAGCGTGCCCTGCTCGAGTTCGAAAACGAAGGCGGCGAGGCGATCTTCGGCCTTCCGGAGCTCGACATAAACGACTTTATGCTAAGGGACGGAGACGGCAGGGGATATATCAACGTCCTCGAGTCCTCAAAGCTCATACAGAGCCCGAATGTTTACGCGATATTCCTTCTGTGGCTTATGACCGAGCTGTTCGAAAAACTGCCGGAGACGGGAGATTCGGACGTTCCGAAACTCGTTTTCTTCTTCGACGAAGCGCACGTGCTTTTCGAGAACGCACCGCGGACGCTCGTGCAGAAGATCACGCAGATAGTCAAACTCATCCGCTCAAAGGGCGTGGGAGTGTATTTTATCTCGCAGTCCCCGTCCGACGTCCCGGATGCCGTCCTCTCTCAGCTTTCGAACAAGATACAGCACCGGCTGAACGCATACACTCCGAAGGAGCAGAGGGCTCTGAGAGCGGCGGCGACTTCATACCGCGCAAATCCGGAGTTCGACACGGCGGAGGCGATAAGCAATCTCGGCACGGGCGAGGCGCTTGTTTCGTTCCTTGACGAAAAAGGCATCCCGTCAGTCGCAAAGAAGGCGTGCGTCCTCCCGCCGCAGAGTCTTATCGGACCGTGCGACGCCGGGGTACTGGACGCCGTCGTCGCGGAGTCGGAGCTCGAGGCCAAATACCGCGAGCCGTCGGATCCGGAATCTGCTTACGAAATTATCGAGAAGGCGAACGCCGAACTCGAAAAAGAGAAAGAAAAAGAGAAAAAATATTCCTCCGGGCTGACGAAAAAGACCGGGAAGGCCGGGAAAGCGGCGGCAAATTCGATCGGGAGATCAATCAGCACGAGCATCGTGAACACCCTTACGGGCGGCAAGGCGGTGAGCGCAAAAACTGCGGCGAAACGCGCCGTGACGAGCGCGCTGAACTCGGTGATCGGTCCGAGAATCAGTTCGATTTTCCGGGGAATATTCGGAAATATAAAGTAAAAAACGACAGGGGAATTATTTTATGCAATTATACGACGAACTCGTCGCCCGCGGACTTATCGCTCAGGTGACGAATGAAAAAGAAATAAGCGAAATGATAAACGCCGGAAAGGCGACCTTCTACATCGGATTCGACTGCACGGCTGACAGTCTCACGGCGGGACATTTTATGGCCCTTACCCTCATGAAGCGCCTCCAGCAGGCGGGGAACAGACCGATTGCCCTCATCGGCGGCGGCACCACGATGATCGGCGACCCTTCGGGGCGCACCGACATGAGAAAAATGCTCACGATCGACGACATCAATCACAACGCCGAGTGCTTCAGAAAGCAGATGGAGAGGTTCATAGAGTTTGGTGAGGGTAAGGCCATGATGGTCAACAACGCCGACTGGCTCCTCGGGCTGAATTACGTCGAGCTCCTGCGCGAGGTCGGGACCTGTTTTTCGGTCAACAACATGCTCCGCGCCGAGTGCTACAAGCAGAGGATGGAGAAGGGACTCTCCTTCTTTGAGTTCAATTATATGATTATGCAGTCGTACGACTTCTATTATCTGTTCCAGCATTACGGCTGCAATATGCAGTTCGGAGGCGACGATCAGTGGTCTAACATGCTCGGCGGTACCGAGCTGATACGCAAAAAGCTCGGCAAGGACGCCCACGCTATGACGATAACCCTCCTCACGGATTCGCAGGGACATAAAATGGGCAAGACCGCCGGCAACGCCGTGTGGCTCGACCCGGACAGGACCAGCCCGTACGATTTCTTCCAGTACTGGAGGAACGTTGGCGACGCCGACGTTATGAAGTGTATAAAAATGCTTACCTTCCTCCCGATGGAACGGATAAACGAAATGAGTTCGTGGGAGGGCTCTAAGCTGAATGAGGCGAAGGAGATCCTCGCTTACGAGCTCACCGAGATGGTGCACGGCAAAGATGAGGCGGACAAGGCGCTCGCCGCGTCAAAGGCCGTCTTCGGCGCCGGATCCGTCTCGGATGACATGCCGACGACCGCCATCCCCGCGTCCTCGATCCCCGACGGCGGCATTCAGGTCGCGGACATGCTCGTCGCGGGAGGCCTCGCCGGCTCAAAGGGCGAGGCGAAGCGCCTGATACAGCAGGGCGGGGTCGCGCTCGGCGATGAAAAGGTCACCGATCTCTTCGCCGTCGTGAGCGCGGATAAACTCGCGGACGGCGTAGTGGTTAAAAAAGGCAAAAAGATTTTCCACCGTTTTGTGCTCGAAGCGTGACATGACGAACGAGCGGGCTTTTGCCCTTATTGAAAAGACGCCGGACGTCGTCTGCCGCCGGGACGTTCCTCTCCCGACCCTGTGTTCGTTCAGAACGGGCGGGACGGCGGATTTTGTCGCCGAACCCCTGGGGCCCGACGCCGTGAAAAACGTGCTCGCGGTCTGCGCCGAGACGGGAACGCCGTATCTGATCCTCGGGAACGGAAGCAACGTACTCTTTTCCGACCTCGGCTACGACGGGGTAATCATCAGGACGTCTCGGCTGAAAAAAATATCTGTCGGCGGGGATACCGTCCGTGCGGGAGCGGGGGCGCTGCTTTCGGCGATCTCGTCGAGGGCGCTTTCCGGCTCGCTCACCGGGTTTGAATTTGCCGAGGGGATTCCCGGCACGCTCGGGGGCGGGATATTCATGAACGCCGGCGCCTACGGCGGCGAGCTCGGAAACGTTCTTGCGCGTGTGACGGCGCTCGACATCGAAACGCTTGAGATAAAAGTTCTCGATGCCGACGAATGCGGCTTCGGCTACCGCGCATCGCGTTTTCAGAGCGGCGGGGAGATAGTGCTGTCGGCTGATATCGTCCTGAAAAAAGGCGACGCCGACGCGATAAAAAACGAGATTGGACGGCTGAGGAATCTGAGGCGTGAAAAACAACCCCTTAGATATCCGTCGGCCGGCAGCGCGTTCAAACGACCCGCCGGCGATTTCGCCGCCCGGCTCATCGATTACTGCGGACTTAAGGGATTTTCGCGCGGAGGCGCAGCGGTCTCGGAAAAGCACGCGGGTTTTGTCATAAACCGCGGCGGGGCAACGACGGCGGACGTCGTCGGCGTCATGGACGCGGTCAGAAAGACGGTGTTTGAGGAAACCGGCGTTCTGCTCGAGCCCGAGATCCGTTACGTTCCGCGCGGCGGGGAAGACATCCCGGATATTTTCCTGGTATAGCGGCAATGAAATATTCTTTCGTCATATTCGATCTCGACGGTACGCTGACCGATCCCGGCGTCGGGATCACAAACTCGGTCGCCTACGCGCTGAAAAAATACGGGGTCACTCCTCCGGCGAGGGAAGAACTTTACCGCTTTATCGGCCCGCCGCTTATCAATATGTTCATGTCGGAATACGGCATGACGGAGAATGACGCCAGGCGCACGCTCGGCTATTACAGAGAATATTTCGCCGACCGCGGAATATATGAAAACAAGCTCTACCCCGGTATATCCGGGATGCTTGAAAGGTTGTCGGCGCAAGCGCGGCTCGCCGTAGCAACGTCAAAGCCCGACGTTTTCACCGAAAGGATCCTCAATCACTTCGGGATCAGGAAGTATTTTTCGTATGTGTCGGCGGTCTCTCTTGACGAAAGCGGGCCGGACAAGAGCGGACTTATACTGAACGCACTTGAGAGAACGGGAGTCAGCCCGTCGGCAGGTGTCGCCATGGTCGGGGACAGAAGGTTCGACATGGAAGGCGCCAGACGTGCGGGCGTTACCCCGATAGGGGCGCTTTACGGATTCGGCATGGAAGAAGAGCTCGTGTCATCCGGCGCGAAAATGATTGCGCGTGACGTTCCGGAACTTGAATCGATACTTATAAGCGATTGAAAGCCGAGATTTTTTAGATTGTTTACAAATCCGATAAGGATTTTTAACTGCGTGAACGTATAATATGAGAAAGAAACATACGTGAGTCTGATCCGCCCCCGGAGAATCACCGAGACATGAAAAAGAGAGAAAGAAAAAAAATATATGCTCTCCGTTCCGCCGCTTTGTCGGCGGCGCTTTGCGCCGTTCTGCTCTCCTCATGCGCCGTGTCGTACGCCGGGGGATACCGTCTGCCCGACGCCGGCATGACTCCCGACAGGCCCGCCGTGACGGCGGGAGACGTCGCGCCCACCCCGCTCGCTTACGAGCCGTCGGAGTTTGTTTTTACCGACGGCCCCGAAACAGAGGACGGTAAAACCTCGGAAACCGCAAAAACGCCCGAAACCACGACAAAGGCGAAGGATACCACAAAGGCCCCGGCGACCGACAAGGCAACCGAGGTCACCACGTTTTTCTCTGTCGAGGAGCTCGACGCGCTCGACGACCTTGAGAGCTATTTCGCGGGTTTTGAAAACGCTCACGACGATGACGATTCGACCGTAAATGAGGTCGTTGCCGTTGATCCCGACGCCACGGATACGGTGCTCCAGACGCTTTTCAGCCCCACGGAGTTTTATTCCGTGCCTCTTTCGTTTTCAAAGCAGCAGGTGGTCATGGATATCGCCGATCAGTTCGGGATATCGCCCGTCATGATCTTCGGAGTCATGTACGCGGAGACGCATTACAACGCCGACAACGGCATATCGGCGAACGGTAAATATATCGGCGTAATGCAGATCGCGAAGGGGCATCTGACAAAGCTCAACGCCCGTTTCGGCATAACAGATCTTCAGGATTTCATTCAGAACGTAACGGCCGGGGCGTATTATCTGTCTTATTACACTTCGTTCAGCAAGAGATATAACACAAAAGAGTTCAACAACGAGGGCGATCTTATTGACATGGCCTTGATGTGCTATCACAGGGGAGAGGGCAACGCCCTCAAGCTGTGGCGCAAAGGGACCCTCACCGACGGATACTGCACCAAGGTCAAGAACGAGATGGCCCGTATCGTAAAAGCAGGTCCGGTCATACCGACAGAGGACAATTTATGAAAAAGAGCGTGCGTCTGAGGGTCAGATCGTCCGCTTACACCTTCGACGGTTCGGATTCCCCGGAAAAAAGCGTCGAGCCGGACGTCATAAGATACTCGACAGTCGGCACGTTTTCCGATAAGAACGGCGAATGTGAGATAACCGTCTGCGAGCCGGACGAACTCGGCCTCGGGAAGGACGCCGTGACGGTTCTTTCCTACCGCAGGACGGACAAAAAGGCGCTCACCATCACAAGAAAAGGCGACCTCAGTTTCACGATACCCCTCGACACGCGTTTCCCGTCTGTCGACTGTACGCTCAGCTTTCTCGGGCTCGGGACATCGGTCTCGGTGTGGACGAAAAAGCTGCACAACACCGTCCGCGACGGCACCGGCGCCGTTCTGTGCGAATACTCTGTCACGGCTGGCGGCGTAAGGGTGGAGATGGTCAGACTGTTCATCGAGGTTTCCGACAATGTCTGAGAAAAAAACGGGTCAGCAGAAAAAGCAGACCGCGGCGATGACCCCGGCGGAATTCTCGGAGCTTATCTCAGGGTCTGCGCTGAGCGGAGGATATCTCTTTTACGGCGAAGAGGATTATCTCAAAAACCACTATTTCTCCGAGGCAAGGAAAAAGCTTCTTCCGCTCGACGACTATTTCGATTACGTCTGCATGACCGAGGACGATTATTCGCCGGACAAGCTCGCCGAGGCGATATCCTCGGCGCCTTTTCCGAACGATAAAAAGCTTATCAGGCTCAGCAATCTCCGGCTCGACTCCTTCAAGGAGCCGCAGATATCGGCTCTCTGCGAGGCGTGCTCGGCTCTCGAGACTTATACCGACACCGTCGTTATCCTCGTGCTGTCGGCGACAGACGGCGCGAACGACGTCAAATCGTCCCAGTTCAGGGCGCTCGGAAAGGTGCTGAAACAGGTCGAATTCCGGCGTGAAGATCCGCGCAGACTTTCAAAATGGGTGGCGAGACATTTCGCCGGAGAGGGGGTTTTCGCGGATCAGGACGCCTGTGACAGACTCATTTCGGTCTCTGGCAGAGATATGTACACGCTGAAGAGCGAAACCGAAAAGATCGCCGCGTACGTCAGGCAGAACGGAAGGGACAAGGTCGGAGAGAAGGATATCGACGCCCTCGCTTCCCGTAATATCGAGTTTGGCGAATACGATTTTGCCGACGCGATACTGCGCCGCGACGGCGAGCGCGCCTACGCCATCCTTGCTGAATACAGAAGCAAAAAGTATAAGCCGGAGCTCGTGCTTTCGGGTATATCATCGACGGTCTGCAACATATATTCGGTTCGTCTGTGCTCCGATTCGGGAATGAGCCAGGACGACACCGCCTCGCGGCTCGGACTTCACCCGTACCGCGTAAAGCTTTATTCCCGCGCCGCCTCGGCGAGCTCGCCGTCACGGCTCGCAAAGCTCGTCACGATATGCGCAGAGGCCGACGATATAATGAAAAACACCGGCATAGACAGCTATTCGGTACTTGAAAAGCTGACCGCGGAGGCGATTTCGAGATGAGCGAAAAAAAAGAACGGCTGAAAAACGCCGTTTTCAACGCGGTTCTTATATCGGCGACGCTCGTGCTCGTTTTTATATCCGCGTTTTATCACATAATGTCGTTCAACGGCTCGGAATACTCCGCCGAGGAGTACGCCGTGATAACGGCGGTCATTACAATAATAGGGGAGATCGGCGTGCTCGTGATCGCATATCTTCACGGCAGGCGGCTGGTGTCCGCTTTTTCCGCCTTCCTTTTCGGTGCCTGCACGGTGTGCTATTTCATTATCGCCCTGTCGGGCGCTTCCGCACTCGGCGGCGAGGGTACCGACGCGCTTCTCCTCGTTCTGACCTTCCCGTCGGAGGCGTTTGCCTCTATAGGACGCGGGACCGTCACTCCGGGGATAATCACGCTCGTTATTACGATTCTGTCCGTCGCCGCGGCGGTCATCCCGCGCCGTGGCAGGGAGGAAGGAAAATGAGCGTCTGCGAAAAACCGAGGATAAACCTTCCGGTTCTCGTCGAAGGGAAATACGATAAGATCAGACTGAACACCGTCTTTGACTGTGACGTTATCGTTCTGAACGGTTTTTCTTTTTTCAGGGACGAGGGCAAAAAAGAAATCATAAGAAAAATCGCCGAGAAAAGCGATCTTCTCGTACTGACGGATTCCGACAAGGCCGGCGCGTTCATCCGTTCCCGTCTTAAAAACGTCGCCCCGCGCGAAAAACTGATAGATATATACGTAAAGCCGGTACGGGGCAGGGAAAAACGGAAAGAAAGGCCGTCCGCCGAGGGGATCCTCGGAGTCGAGGGGACCGACAGGGACGAGCTTATCCGGGTGTTTTCTCCGTACACGGGCGAAAACATGCCCGATGAAAAATGTGAAAAGGTAACGAAAGCGGATCTTTACCGTCTCGGCCTGAGCGGCAGACCGTCGTCCGCCGTGAAAAGAGACGCCGTCTGCGGTCGGCTCGGGCTCCCGCCGATGTCGTCGCAGTCGTTTGTCGACGCCGTAAATCTGCTTTCGGACGGGGAAGAGCTGGCCCGTATCTGCGGCGAGCTCTTCGGTTGAATCGGTTTTATGAAAGAAAAAATCGCCGTGATATTCCGGCACGGGAAAATAATGCTTAAGACGTTTTTTTATAAGTTCCGCGAAAAGCTGAAGCAGCCGGAGATATGGCTGTATCTCGTTTTCGGCGCGCTCACGACGGCAGTCGACTGGGTCATCAGCTTTGTGCTGTACAGTATCTGGGGAGAAGGGATAAAGAGCAATCCCATTCTCATTCACGTCGCGAACGCCGTCGCCTGGGCGGCCGCCGTGCTTTTTGCTTTTGTGACGAACAGGATATTCGTATTCAGGAGCGAAAGGAAAGGCAAAGGCATCCTCGCCGAGCTCGCGGCGTTTACGGGCGGGCGTGTCCTGACCCTGCTTCTCCAGGAAGCTCTGTTCGCCGTGTTTTTCAACTGGCTCGGTCTCAACGAGTACGCCGTCAAGATCGGCGCCGCCGTTATCGTCGTTATTCTTAACTATATTTTCGGCAAACTGATCTTCAGAACGCGAAAAAAAGATAACGAAAATAATGGTGAAAACGCAGACGGTTTTTCTGAGGTATCTGATGGATAAAGAAACGGAAAACAAACAGACGGATATAAAAAAGACCGCAAAGATCGGCAAGGTCTTATCTGAGATCGTCCCGTTCATCCCGGCGGCCGTCCTTTTGTCGATGCTCGTTTACGCCCTCATTAAGGGATGGTATTTCGGGCAGGAGGAAGAGGATATATGGATGTCCGTACGGTTTGCGGGCATGATCCTCATGGCCGGCTTTGCCGTCATAGCCGCTCTGCTCAGGAAATCTCTTTTTTCAAAGATATCCGGCTGGGTTCTGTTTGCGCTGACCTCGCCCGCCGTTTTTCTGCTGATCGAATCATACGATCACAACGTATTTACGGGAATAATCGCCTCGACCGGCGCGTCAGGCCCGGTCATGAAGACGAATATCCTCATAATGAACGTTCTGATCTACCTATGCGTACTTGTATGCGTGACGCTCGCGTCGTCTCACACTGTGGCGGGGATCATGACCGTTTCGTTTGTCGCCGGGGTTTTCGGGTTCTGCAATCTCCTGTCGATGCAGTTCCGCTCGGCGCCAATCTATCCGTGGGACGTGTTCTCGCTCGGCACCGCCGTTTCGGTGCTCGACAATTACACCGTGACGATGACCGGCGGGATATATTTCATAATATACTGCTTTGTATTTATTTTTTCCGTCGCTCCGCTCCTCAACTGCCGTGTAAAGCTCAAAAAATGGTGGATCAATCTCATCGCGGCGGCGGTGGCGGTTGCCGGCACGCTCGTATTTTTTGCCTATCTCCGCTCCGACAGCGCTAAAACGAAATACGGTTATTATACCATCCTGTTCTCGGAGGTGTATCTGTACCGCCACAACGGCGTCGCCCTGACGCTCACGTGGTCCTCTAAGTTCCTGAGCGTTGAAAAGCCCGCGAATTACAGCAAAAAAGAGATCTCCGAGCTTTATTCGGAATATGAGGATTCCGGTCCGGCCGGCGATCCCGACGGCGTCGTTAAGCCGAACATTATCGTCATAATGAACGAAGCGCTTTCCGATCCTCTCTCGCTCGGGCTCGATTTCAGCGTAAACGAGGACTATCTTCCGTTCATTCACGTTATGGGGAGTATGGAAAACGCCAAGACCGGATACGTTTACGTCTCGGTAAAGGGCGGAAACACCCCCAATTCGGAATACGAGTTCCTGACCGGTATGACGTGCGCTTTCCTTCCTGCGGGCTCGATACCGTATCAGCAGTACGTTTCGGACGCCGCACCGACGCTCGTCTCTCAGCTTGAGTCTCTCGGATACGTTTCGATGGCGATGCATCCGTATTACCCGACGGGATGGCAGAGAAACAAGGTCTATCCGCTCTTCGACTTTGACGAGATATTCTTCATAAGCGATATGCGCCACAGACAGAGGATCCGCGGCTACGTTTCCGACCGCGCGATGTTCGACGAGCTCATCGATAAACTGAACGGCAACGATACCGGTAAGCCGCTCTTCTATTTCGGCGTGACTATGCAGAATCACAGCTCGTACACTCAGGAATACGATGGTCTGAGGCAGATAACGGTCGACGGCGTTTCGTCGGTCGCGCTCGAACAGTATCTGACGCTTATGAAAAGATCCGACGAGGCGTTTGAGTATCTTATACACTACATAGAGAATAACGTGACGGAGCCCACGGTCGTTCTCATGTTCGGGGACCATCAGCCGCTCGACTCCGTATACGCTCCGATTTACAGACTTAACGGCAGATACGCGGACCTCACGTCGACCGACCCGAACGTCCAGCAGACGAGATACTCTACGCCTTACGTCCTATGGGCAAATTACGACGTTGATTTCTCGTCGATCCCCGACGATTTGAGTCTGAATTATCTCGCAGGCGCTCTCGTCGGCTCGCTCGGCCTCGAAATGACCCCGTTCCAGAACTGGCAGCTCACCGTGAGGGAGAGATTCCCGATACTTAACGCCGGCGGCTTCTTTGACACCGAGACCGGGTCTTTCTACGATATTTCGGCTCTCGAGACCATGACGGATCCCGCCGCCGAAAAGATAAGGCAGTACAATCGCGTGGAATACAACTATATTTTTGAGAAAAAGCACCGTACGACGGAGTTCTTCGTCACGGCGGGAGAGAAATGATGCACCCCTTCGGACACCTGAGGACCATATCCCGGCACAGACACGCCGTGATAAAGCTCTGCGCAAAATGCGGCATACTGTTTCAGGGTCTGAGACACGATCTCTCGAAATATTCCCCGACCGAGTTCATCCCGGGAGCAAAGTATTATACCGGTACCCGTTCGCCGAACGAGGCCGAGCGCCTCGAGCGCGGCTATTCCTCTGCGTGGCTTCATCACAAGGGCAGGAACAGGCACCACTTCGAGTACTGGACGGACTACAATCCGGCGGAGCGCCGTGTGATGCCCGTCAAAATGCCCGACAGATACGTCGCCGAGATGTTCTGCGACAGGGTCGCGGCGAGCAAGATCTATCGCGGCGCGGAGTATGAGGATCGCTATCCCCTCGAATATTTTATGCGCGGCAAGGCCAACCGTTCGATCCATCCCGAGACCTCGGAGCAGCTCGAAGCGCTGCTTACGATGCTGAGGGACGAAGGCGAGGACAAAACGACCGCGTTTATCAAAAGCTGGCTGAGGGGCGGACCCGCTCCCGGCGGGGGGTGAACCTCATGACGATTGAGCCCGTCGCGCATATACGGTGCGGATTTGAAGGGAAATTCGGGGTGCCGCGCCAGAGCGGCAGGGTAGGCGTCGAGGCGGAGATTATATTCGAGCCGAAATACCGCAGTCCCGACGCCGTCCGCGGCCTCGACGGTTTTTCGCATATATGGCTTATCTTTGATTTTTCCGAATCCCATCGCGAGGTGACCGGGCTGACCGTGCGTCCTCCGCGCCTGGGCGGAAACGTCCGGGTCGGAGTTTTCGCCAGCCGTTCTCCTTTCAGACCGAACAGTCTCGGCCTTTCGTCTGTCAGACTCAAAAGCGTGGAAATGACCGCCGAGGGCCCCGTGCTGAGAGTCGAGGGCGCCGATCTTATCGACGGTACGCCGATATACGATATCAAGCCGTATCTTTCCTTCACGGACAGCCATCCCGACGCCGTGAACGGCTATGCGGCGAGGGGCGAGCATCACCGTCTGACGGTGACGACGTCGCCGGGCGTCGCGATGCCCGACGAAATAAGAGGAGACGTGACAGAGCTCGTTGCCGAGGATCCGCGCCCGTCGTATATAGACGACCCGGAGAGGATATACAAAATGACCTACGGAGGATACGAGATCGGTTTCAGGGCGGACCGCGGTTCCGCCGAGATAATATCCTGCGTCCGCAGGGCTGACAAAACGTAATTCTTAAAAAACGAAAAAACTGGCCTTTTGTGAGGTCCTCTTAAGGGCAGTTGCAAAGATAGAACGGTGTAATCCGATCGGGTTACACCGTTTTTTCCTTTTACAATGCGATTTTACGCCACAATCGAAGTGCTGTTTCTTATCTCTTCAATGATAGCGATGATCTCATTTTCATCGGATACGGTGATGTATCCGTTGCTTCGCGTACAAGGCGAATCGCAGGATGTGTTCGATCCACTTTATTCGAAACATCATGCTTGAAGATATGGGGCTTGAAACCGCCAAAAAAAGTTGCAAATAATATCTGTCGTGAATTAATTCATTCGATTTTATTTTTTGTCCGTCTCTCTGTGTTGTCATATTTACGATGTCTTTTTGTCTTTCCCGTGCTGTCGATTTGTTTGGATTCTCATCCAATATCCGTATAGGAATCACCCTTTCCGTTTTTTTACATAAGAAAAGACCGGCGATTTTTCGCCGGTCCCGTCTATGCTATGTAAAATGGGGCAGTTATCAAATAATATCATTTGTTATTCGTGCGAAGAATACTTCAAAGCACATTTCACTTTAAAAGACGGATCATTCGTTCGGCAGCTTCAGCAGTATCTGATGAATCGCCGAAGGAAGAGAGCCGGAAATAGCCCTCGCCGCATTTGCCGAAGCCCGCGCCGGGGGTGCCTACCACCTGAATTTCACGCAGGAGTTTGTCAAAAAACGCCCAGCTGCCGCCCTCTCCGGGGCATTTCATCCAGATATACGGGGCGTTCTTCCCGCCGCAGTACCACACGCCGGCGGAGTCGAGCGCGCGCATGATTGTCTCGGCGTTGCGTTTGTAGTGATTTATGTTCTCGACAACCTGCCGCTGGCCTTCTTCCGTGAAGACGGCGGCCGCGCCGCGCTGTATGATGTACGAGACGCCGTTCGTCTTCGTCGTGCGGTTGCGCACCCACATGTCGTTGAGCCGCATGCCGTATCTCACGAGCGCCTTCGGAATGACTGTGTAGCCGAGACGCGTGCCGGTGAAGCCCGCGGTCTTGGAGAGCGAGCAGATCTCAATGGCGCAGGTCTCTGCGCCCTTTATCTCAAAAATGCTGTGAGGAATTTCGGGGTCGCCGATAAAGGCCTCGTAGGCGGCGTCGAAAAGTATCACCGAGCCGTTTTCGTTGGCAAAATCCACCCATTTTTTGAGGGCGCCGCGGTCAAACGCCGCGCCCGTCGGGTTGTTCGGCGAGCAGAGATAAATGATGTCCGCGCGGGCGTCGCCGGAGGGCTCGGGCAGAAACCCGTTTTCGCGCGAGGCCGGAAGGCGAACGATGCGCCTTCCCGCCATGACGTTGCCGTCGACGTAGGCGGGGTACGCCGGCTCGATGACGAGGGCGCTGTTCTCCCTGTCAAACAGGTCGATTATGTCGCCGAGCTCGTCGCTCGCGCCGCTCGATACGAAGACCTCGTCGGACGAGAGCTCCACCCCGCGCCGCGCGTAGTGCGACGCTATCGCCTCGCGGAGAAAGGGCGCGCCGGGCTCGGGCATGTACCCGTGAAAGGTCTCTTTTTCCGCCTGGTCGTCCACCGCCCGGTGAAGCGCCTCGATAACGGCGCCGCAGAGCGGCAGCGAAACGTCGCCGATCCCGAGCCGCAGGAGCTTTTTGCCCGGATTTTCGGCGAGATACGCCGAGATCTTCTGCGAAATGTTGTAAAACAGATAGGAGTCCTTGAGCTCCGAATAATGGAGATTGGGTTTCAGCATATATCGGTTTCCCCCTCGTAGACCGTCTCGGCGGGCCCCGTCATTGTGACGGTGAAATCTCGCGACACGGTTATTCCGAGCGCCCCGCCGTCGAGCCCGACGCATATCGGTTTGTCGTAGTCGCAGAGCCTCTTTTTCACGGCGGCGGCCGCCGAGGCGCAGGCGCCGGTGCCGCAGGCCATGGTTATCCCGCTGCCCCTCTCCCACACTCTCATGCGCAGCTCGTTCGGCGCAACTATCCCGACGAACTCGACGTTCACCCCGCCGGGGAAGGAGGGATGGCGCTCGAGCGCGGGGCCGGTGACGTCGACGGGAGCCGCCCCGGCGTCCGGGACGAAGATGACGGCGTGGGGGTTGCCGACCGACACTGGGGTGCAGACGACCTGCCCGCCCGGCACGTCGAGGGTCACGTCGTGAGAGACCTCGACCTTGCCCATTCCGACCGACACGCGCCTCACCTTGCCGGCCACGGCAAAGAGCTCGAGGGTCTTTATCCCCGAGAGCGTCCCGACGGTCAGGCGGGTCTTGTCGGTGTATCCCTTGTCGTAGACGAATTTGCCGACGCAGCGTATGCCGTTTCCGCACATCATCGCCTCGCTGCCGTCGGCGTTGAATATCCTCATCTCAAAGTCGGCGCGTTTTGACGGCCCTATGAAGATCATCCCGTCGGAGCCGGCGCCGAAGTGCCTGTCGGAGAGTCGCCGGCTGACGTCCGCGACGTTCTCAGGGACGTCCCCGTAAACGTACAGATAGTCGTTTCCGAGGCCTTGCATTTTGGTAAAACGCATTTTCAGACCTTCCTTCCGTTTCTGTCAAGCGCCGCCCCGATGAAGCCGAGGAACAGCGGATGAGGCCTGTTCGGGCGGGATTTGAATTCGGGATGATACTGAACTCCGACGAAGAACGGCCTGCCCGAGAGCTCCGCCGTCTCGACGAGGAGCCCGTCCGGCGACATACCCGAGAGGGTGAGGCCCTTGCTCGTCAGTATATCCCGATAGTCGTTGTTGAACTCATAGCGGTGGCGGTGGCGCTCGGAAATGACCTGCTTTCCGTAGCATTTTTCCATCACCGTGCCGGGGGAAATGACGCAGGGATAAGCCCCGAGGCGAAGGGTGCCGCCCTTGTCGACGTCGTCGCTCTGCCCGGGCATGAAATCTATGACTTTGTTTCTGCACTGCTCGTCAAACTCGCCGGAGTTGGCGTCGGTTATACCCGCGACGTGCCGCGCGTATTCTATGACCGCGACCTGCATACCGAGGCAGATGCCGAAGAACGGCAGGCCGTTCTCCCTCGCGTATCTGACGGACGAGATCATCCCCTCGATGCCGCGGCTGCCGAAGCCGCCGGGGACGATTATGCCGTCGAGCCCCGAGAGCTTTTCAGCGGCGTTGCCGTCGTTTATCTCCTCGGAGTCGAGCCAGTGGATCTTTATGTGCGTGTTGTGCTGATATCCCGCGTGGCGCATCGCCTCGGCGACCGAGAGATAGGCGTCGTGGAGGCCGACGTATTTGCCGACGAGCCCGATGTGGACGGTATAGGGGCGGGATTTGATCCTCCCGACGAGGGCTTCCCAGTCGCTGAGGTCGGGCTCGGGAGCGTTTATACCCAGCTCGCGGCACACGACGTCCGAAAAATGCGAGCTCTCGAGCATGAGCGGCGCCTCGTAGAGGTTCGGCAAGGTTATGTTCTCAATTACGCAGTCCTCCTTGACGTTGCAGAAGAGCGAGATCTTTTTGAATATCTCGGTCTCGAGCGGCTCGTCGCAGCGGAGGATGATAATGTTCGGGTTGACGCCCATGCCCTGAAGCTCCTTTACGGAGTGCTGGGTGGGCTTGGTCTTGTGCTCCTCCGAGCCGTGGAGGTACGGGACGAGCGTGACGTGGATAAACAGACTGTTTTCGCGGCCGACCTCGAGGGCGATCTGCCTGACCGCCTCGATAAAGGGCTGGGACTCGATGTCGCCGATCGTGCCGCCTATCTCGGTGATTACCACGTCGGCGTCGGAGTGTCTGCCGACGTTGTAGACGAAGTTCTTTATCTCGTTAGTGATGTGGGGTATGACCTGGACGGTCG
>JAGABQ010000016.1:0-3199 GCA_017614495.1 Clostridia bacterium | reverse complement strand
GTACACCGTAAAGATAACGTTCAATTCAAAGGGATACGCGGTAGATCTGGACTGTGAAAAAGCGGCGAATCCCCAGCGCAACGGCGTGAAGATGCCGGCATCTCTCGAGGCCGCCGTCAAAATGACGGATAAAGAACTCACCTCGGCGCTGAAAAACATGCCGGGTTACGCGCTCACCGAGCTGTTCGGAACAGAAGGAAGGGCAAAGCTTCTCATGCCAGGACAGGACGGGTATACCGCCAATGTGTGGGTGAGTGGTAAAAAGGCGGTCGTTATCCGTATGGACAGCAGAGGATACGCGACGTCCGCCACAGTTAAAAACGTTTCCGATATGCTTTATGACGGAAAGAATGAATATATCAGTCCTCTGTATTACGATAACAATCCGATGCTGATGGTCGTGTCGCGCAGTTCTAATCTCCCAAGACGGGAGATATCCCGGAAATGGATGGACGCCCTGCTTGCAGCGGAATACAACAATATGTTCGTTCCCTCCGATAACTGCGGCGCATATACCGTCGATGCTGATTTTTTGCCTGCCGGCTCGGAAATCGTATATTTCGGCGATCCGTTCGGCAATGATATAACTTACCTGTGTCATAACGGCAGATTTATCATGCTCACGTTCTGTCCAAAGGACGAAAACGGAAACTATGTTTTTGACAGCGACGGATATATAAACGTTTCTGCAAAGCCGGTTGCGAGGTTTATGCCTGTGTATGACGCAAAAAACAATCCGGTAGGGTTTTTCTACTCATACGGAGAAAGTATGACCTCGGCGCGGCTCGGTTTTTGTGATCTGATCACGGGCGAAACCGCAGACCTCGCTACGATAACCGCTTATCTCGGTATGATGACATTAAACGATAAGACAGTCACGATCACTAACGGTTCGGGAACGTTCACGGTTCAGGCAAACACTCTGACCGATCTGGTAATACTCGCAATGACAGCGGAAGGATACGAGATATTTATCGGAAATATCAGTGACATCCCGCTGGAAATACCCACCGGCGCGAAATACACGCTTTCGATCAAGTCATCGGGCGTTGAAATAACAGCGGGATAACCCTTGAAAGAGAAAAGAATGAAAAGCAAGAGATTTTTATGCCTGCTTATGGCGGCGGCGATTCTGATTTTATCCGCCGCATCCTGCGGTGAAAAACAGACGTACGGCGACGACGTCGACCCCTTTGAAATGCCGACAAGTTTTGAGCCGGGCTGCCGGCTTACGGTGAACCGTCTAAACGAGCTTTGGCTGAGCGCAGTCGAGGGAATAAAAAACATATTCCGCAATCTTTATATTTACGGAAACCCGGTGGAATATAACGATTATCCGCTCGCCGAAAAGATGGGTTTTGACCCCGAAAGCTACACAGCGAGCGACGACGCGAGAAACTATGAAAAAGATGACGGCGCAATCTCTCTCACACTCGACAAGTACGGAAGGTATTACTGGAAAAACCGTGCCGCCGGGGAGCCCGGAGAGGAAAAGGACGACGACGAACTTGAAAAAATCGTCAGGGATTTTCTTGAAAGATACGAACTTTTTAGCCGGTATTCCGGTGACTGTTCTCTGAGAACAAGCGGACGAAGTTATTTGACACATCGGGACGATGAAGGCAAGGAGGTATCTGTCCCGACGGAGGTAACCTTTGTATGCGACGGAACGCTGGACGGCGTTCGCTATCTTTACGGAAAAATAAGCGTCGTTATCCGCGTCGACGGAGTGATAAAGAGCGTTACAAGCCAGGCCCTGGATTTTGCATCAAGAAAACGCGCCGATATGATATCGGTATCCGAGGTGTTTGACATGATCGAACAGGGAAAACTCGTAAATGTGGGAGGGCAGGTGAGCGGAACGCTTACCGTGAGCGTATTATACGTTGAATACTGGACCGAAAATGACAAAAACGGCATGCCGACTCTTCAGCCGGTTTACAGTTACTACGGCACGGTTCCCGTTGACAACGGATTTTCGAAAACGACGGAGCTGACGTTGGGGTCGGTACAGGCCAACCGCTTCTGATTTTTTCAGTTAAAAAGCTATAACCGAAACGCGGGCGGCGTTATGGATATGGATCGCCCCCCGCGTGAGTACGGAACGTACTCAAAAGCCGCGCCGTCCGTGGCGCGCACCCCCGTCGGAAATAGGGCGCCGGCGGGGGTTTTTCGCGCTCCGCCGCAATGGGTGCGAAAAAAGAACTTCTTTCGCCTATAAAGTGACGAAACGCGAAAAAGTCCGACCGGTTTTCGCCTTTCCGGACGTATAATATAACAGAGGGTCACGACGGAGGAAAAACGTGGGTGCTTTTGAAAGTGCGGCGCTCGGAGCCGCGTTGAAGAAAATAGCTTCCGGCGATATGAGCGGGATAGATCTTATTTACGATCGCCTCGGAAGGCAGATCTACACGCTCGTCCTGTCCGTTGTCGGCAATGAGACCGACGCGGAGGACGCCATGCAGGGAACTTTCATAAAGATCATGAACTCCGCCGGGACTTTTGCCGAGACGCGCGGCTCGGCGAAAACCTGGATCCTATCGGTGGCGAGACACGCGGCGTTCGACCTTCTCAAAAAGAAGGAGAGATCGCGCGTGGAGGAGCTCGGGGAGGACGTCCCGGATACCGACGGGTATTCCGGGGTGGAGGACCGGGACGAGGCGGAACGAATACTCGGCGTTCTCGACGAAACGGAGCGGCAGATAGTCGTGCTCCGCGCCGCAGAGCGGCTGAAATTCAAAGAGATCGCCGCGATAATCGGCAGATCGGAGGAGCGTACGAGAAAGAAGTACGCGGAGGCAATCGAAAAAATCAGGGAAAACAGAAAAACGGGTGGTCTGAAATGAAGGAACTCAATATAATCAGAAAAAAGTACGCCTCGGCGGAGGTGCCGGAGAGGTCCGCGGTATATCCTCCCGGAGTGAGCGCAAAAGCGCCGAAACGCGGGGGGAACGGCCGACTTGCTATTGAACTCGCCGCGGGCGGCGTGCTGCTTTTCGTCATGGTCCTCGCCGTCGCGATCGGTCCGGGCCTTATCCGCAAGGATTACGTCGAGCCGGGCGTGACGGGCGAGAACTCAGGCACGGCCGACGATACAACGGTGATCGATGAGACGACTACTGCGGCGCCTCCGCCTTCTGCAGAATCGATAGACGACAAATACTGGGGAAACAAAGGCCATTATGGTATCGGCACCTTG
>JAGABQ010000172.1:0-14794 GCA_017614495.1 Clostridia bacterium | reverse complement strand
CGGGCGCGCGCCGAGCCCTCGCCCCAGTATTCCTTGTAGTAGGTGCCGCTGATCATGACCTTTTGCGAGGGGCTCTCGTCAAAGCGGGCGAAATATCTGCCGAGCATGACGAAGTCCGCGCCCATCGCGAGCGCGAGGGTTATGTGATGATCGTGTACTATGCCTCCGTCGGAGCACACGGGAACGTAGATCCCCGTCTCCTCGAAGTATTTGTCGCGCTCCTTGCAGACCTCGATGAGCGCCGTCGCCTGTCCGCGGCCGATGCCCTTGGTCTCGCGGGTTATGCATATCGAGCCGCCGCCGATGCCGACCTTGACGAAATCGGCTCCGCAGTCGGCGAGGAACCTGAAGCCGTCGGCGTCCACGACGTTGCCGGCGCCGACCTTGACGGTGTCGCCGTACCTTTCGCGTATCCAGCCGAGGGTGATCTTCTGCCACTCGGTAAAGCCCTCGGACGAGTCTATGCAGAGCACGTCGGCGCCCGCCTCGATGAGCGCGGGGACGCGCTCGGCGTAGTCGCGGGTGTTTATGCCCGCCCCGACGACGTATCTCTTTTTGCTGTCGAGGAGCTCGTCGGGATTCTGTTTGTGAGAGTCGTAGTCCTTGCGGAATACCATGTAGCGCAGGCGCCCCTCACCGTCGACTATGGGGAGGGAATTGAGCTTGTGATCCCATATTATGTCGTTCGCTTCCTTGAGCGTCGTCCCCTCGGGTGCGGTCACGAGGCGCTCGTAGGGGGTCATGAAGGTGTCGACCCTCGTGTCGGGGGACATACGGCTGACGCGGTAGTCGCGCCCCGTCACGATGCCGAGGAGCTTGCCGTCCGGGCCGCCGTCGCTCGTCACGGCGATCGTCGAGTGTCCCGTCTTTTTCGTGAGGGCGACGACGTCGGCGAGGGTGGCGTCGGGCCTTATGTTCGAATCGCTGCGGACAAAGCCCGCCTTGTAGGTCTTTGCTCTCAGGACCATCGCCGCCTCGTCCTCCACGGACTGCGAGCCGTATATGAACGAAACGCCGCCTTGCGTCGCCAGGGCCACGGCGAGTCTGTCGCCGGAGACGGACTGCATTATCGCCGAGACCATCGGGATGTTCATCGTGATGGCGGGGGTCTCGCCTTTTTTATATTTTACAAGGGGGGTCTTCAGACTGACGTTTGACGGTACGCACTCGCAGGACGAGTATCCCGGTATGAGCAGATATTCGTTAAAAGTATGGGAAGGGGTGTCGTTGAAGGTTGCCATTTTTCGTTCCTCGCTCTTTGGGTTAATAAAGACCCGGAGCACGCGCGGCGTGTCCGGGTCTCGGTTTATCGTTCGGGCGGCAGAAAGCCGCGGCAGGGGAGGGCGCGGACGCATCCGCGAAGAAAGCGGCAGATGAGATTTACTGAGATCATGGCGTCGTCCTCCCTGATTTTCGGATATTATACCACGGTGCGCGCCGGTTGTCAACAGGAAAAAACTCTGTTCCCGCCGGTCATCCGAAGCAGAACGCGACGATGCCGTTGTATATGCCCTGAGCGAAAAGCCCCGGGTTCGAGGACAGGAGCGCGGCCTCCGACGGGTTTGAAATGAAGGCCGTCTCGACGAGGACAGCCGTCATTACGGTCTGTCTGAGCACCGCGAGGTCGGGATTGACCTTCGTTCCGCGGCTCGTGAGTCCCGTCGCCGAGCAGAGGGAGTTCAGTATGCAGCCGGCGAGCCGCGAGCCGTCCGACGGGGAGTCGTAGGAGTACACCTCCGTCCCGTGCGCGCTCGACGCAGAGGCCGAGTTGCAGTGTATGCTGACGAAATAGTCCGCTCCCCACGAGTTGGCGGCCGACGAACGCACTCTGAGAGCCGAGGTGTTGTCCGTACCGAGCACCGTGTCGCGCGTCGGGCGGGAGAGCTTTACCTCAAAGCGCGGGTCGCTCTCGAGCAGGGCGGCGAGCCTGACGCCTATCTCGTAGGTGACGGCGCCTTCGTCAAGGCCGTTGCCCTGAGCCCCCGAGTTGCAGTGTCCCGCGAAATTGTGGCCCTGATCGACGAATATCTTGATCGGGTGCTCGATCGGCGCGATGTAGGGCGAGGGATCGTAGGTCGAATAGAAGCTGTTTTTATCGTTCCAGTGGGCGTAGATCTCGGCGCTCGGCGTGAACATATAGAGCATGACGTATTTCGCCGTCACCGCCTCGGACAGATGGAAGCGGAAAAATCCGTTTGAGAGCGACGCGGAATCCTGCACGCGCGTCCAGGTCCGTCCGTTGTCGGACACGCACACCGCGACGGTGTTGAGCAGGGAAAGGGACGGCTGCGAGAGCGCCTGGAGATACACGTCGGTCAGCCAGACGGTACTGTTGTAACGCAGGAACCAGGTGTACTTGACGGTGCCGTCAAGGAAATACTGATTTCCAGCCCAGCCGTTCAGCGAGAAAACGCTTTTCGCCGTCAGGGCTGAGATTGAGGAAAACGAGCTCGGATAAGGATCATACGTCGCGAAGAGTATGTCGTCCGGGAGATTTTTCACGAACGACGACGGCTCGGCGGGGACCGGCGGGTCGGTTTCCGGCGGATTTGTAGTCGGCGGGTCGGTCGCCGGAGGATTCGTCGTCGGCGGATCGGTTTCCGGCGGGTTCGTCGTGGGCGGGTCCGTAGCCGGAGGGTTCGTCGTAGGCGGATCGGTCACCGGAGGGTTCGTCGTAGGCGGATCGGTTTCCGGCGGGTTTGTCGTGGGCGGGTCGGTCGCCGGAGGGTTCGTCGTGGGCGGGTCCGTAGCCGGAGGGTTCGTCGTAGGCGGTTCCGTCGCCGGAGGGTTTGTCGTGGGCGGGTCGGTCGCCGGAGGATCGGTCACCGGAGGGTCTGTCGCCGGAGGATCGGTCACCGGAGGGTCTGTCGCCGGCGGATCAGTGGCCGGAGGATCGGTCACCGTAATCTCGCTTGACGACGTGTCCGGCGCGTCGGTCGACGTGTCTGGCGTCGGCTCGGTCTCGCTTTCGCTGTCGCTTTCGGTGTCGGTCGTAAGCTCCGTCCGGGAGGCGTCGGATGAGTCCGGCGCGTCCGAAGAGGTATCCGGCTCGGGCTGCGTTTCCTTCGCCGTCTCCGTCACGGCCGGCGCTGTGTCGCGGCTGTTCACCGTGTTCACCGTCGTCGCGGCGGCGGAGGTATCGCGGCCACTCGTCCCCGCGCCCTGCGGGCCCGTCACGTCGGCGCATCCCGACGAAAACGCAATCGCGAGGGAGAGCGCGACGAGCAGCGCGATCGCTTTTTTGAATCTGTTCATGGTTTTATACTGTCTCCCGTACTTCTTTGTCCCATATTATACAGCGGTCGCGCGCCGGTGTCAAGCGGGGGACCGCCCCCGTCAAATAGTCCTTGACAAAGACGCCCGGCCGGTATATAATTATGAGGAATAATCATACCCGCGCGCGGGTTGATCGGACGGAACAGAAAAGTGGAATTATCAAAGAATTATACCCCCAAGGAATTTGAAGGCAAACTCTACGAAATGTGGGAGAAAAACGGCTGTTTCGAGCCGTCCTCCGACGAGACTAAACCGAAGTTTTCGATAGTCATGCCCCCGCCGAACGTGACGGGGCAGCTTCACATGGGCCACGCGCTCGACTGCACGCTCCAGGACATCCTCGTCCGCGTAAAGCGCATGGAGGGCTTCAACACCCTCTGGGTGCCCGGCACCGACCACGCCGGCATCGCGACCCAGATAAAGGTCGAGGAGACCCTCAGAAAGGAAAAGGGCCTCACGAGGCACGACCTCGGCAGGGAAGAGTTCCTCAAGGTCGTGTGGGACTGGAAAGAAAAATACGGCGGGAGGATAGTATATCAGCAGAAGCAGATGGGCGTCTCCTGCGACTGGAACAGGTCGGCGTTCACCATGAGCCCGTCGCTTTCGCGCGCGGTCAGGAAGGTCTTCGTCTCGCTCTATAAGAAGGGCCTCATTTACAGGGGATTCAGGATCACGAACTGGTGTCCCCACTGCGCGACGGCCCTCTCCGACGCCGAGGTCGAGTACAAAGAGCTCGAGGGCGGCTTCTGGTATTTCAGATATCCCGTAAAGGACAGCGACGAGTCCGTCGTCATAGCCACGACGCGCCCCGAGACGATGCTCGGGGACACGGCGGTCGCCGTCAATCCCGACGACGAGCGGTACGCTCACCTCGTCGGAAAGACGCTTATCCTCCCGCTCGTCGGGCGCGAGATACCCGTCATCGCCGACGATTACGTCGAAAAGGACTTCGGCACCGGCTGCGTCAAGATCACGCCCTGCCACGACCCGAACGACTTTGAGGTCGGAAAGCGCCACGACCTTCCGCAGATCGTCGTCATAGACGAAAACGGAAAGATAAACGAAAACGGCGGCAAATATCAGGGCCTCGACAGGTTCGAGGCGCGCAAAGCGATAATCTCCGACATGGAGGCCGAGGGGCTGCTCGTCAAGGTCGAGAAGCTCACGCACAACGTCGCCCACTGCTACCGCTGCGGCTCTGTGATTGAGCCGCTCGCATCGAGACAGTGGTTCGTCGCCATGAAGACCCTCGCCGAGCCGGCCATCGCCGCCGTCAAAAAGGGAGACGTCAGGTTCGTCCCCGACAGATTCAGCAAGATATACCTCAACTGGATGGAGAACATCCAGGACTGGTGCGTTTCGCGCCAGCTCTGGTGGGGACACCGCATCCCCGCCTTCTACTGCGGCAAGTGCGGGCACATAGAGGTCTCGGAGAGCGATATCGGCGTCTGCCCCGAATGCGGCTCTGCCGACGTGAGGCAGGAGGAGGACGTCCTCGACACCTGGTTCAGCTCCGCCCTCTGGCCCTTCACGACCCTCGGCTGGCCGGACGAAACGAAGGATCTTAAGACCTTCTACCCGACCGACTGTCTCGTAACGGGCTACGACATCATCACCTTCTGGGTGTCCAAGATGATATTCATGGGCATCGAGAACACGGGCGAAAAGCCCTTCTCCGACGTCTTTATCCACGGCCTCGTGCGCGACGCGCAGGGCAGAAAGATGTCAAAATCCCTCGGCAACGGCATCGACCCGCTCGACATAGTCGACGCATACGGCGCCGACGCCCTGAGATACGCGCTCGCGACGGGCAACGCCCCGGGCAACGACATGCGTTTCTCGCAGGAGAGGATAGAGGCGGCGCGCAATTTCATCAACAAGATATGGAACGCCTCGCGCTTCGTCCGCATGAACCTCGATATAGATAAGATCGTCCTCCCCGACCCGTCGGAGTTCAGTCTCGAGGACAAATGGATCCTCGACCGTCTGAACGCCCTCACGGGGGAGGTCAGGCGCAATCTCGACGACTACGAGCTCGGCGTCGCCCTCCAGAAGATGACGGACTTCATCCGCGACGAATTCTGCGACTGGTACATTGAGCTCGCGAAGGAGCGTCTGAGCGACAAATCGAATCCCGGGAACCTCACGGCGCAGAACGTCATCGCCTGCGTCCTTACGGCCGCGATGAAGCTCATCCACCCCTTCATCCCGTTCATAACCGAGGAGATATGGCAGGCGCTCCCGCACGAGGGCGTTTCGGTCATGACGTCGGAATACCCGTCGCCGTGCGATTCGCTTTCGTTCCCCGAGGCGTCGCGCAGGATGGCGGACGTCATATCCCTGATAGGCGCGATACGCACCCGCCGCGCCGAGATGAACGTCGCCCATTCGCGGAAAACGAAGATATACGTCGTTTCGAAAAACGGCTCGCTCGACGGGTCGGTCAGTCATTTCTTCACCCGCCTCGCCTCGGCATCCGAGGTGATATTCACGGATTCCTATAACGGGACGGACGCCGTTCAGATAGTCACCGACGCGGCGGTCGCCTGCATTCCGCTCGCCGACATGATAGACGCCGAGAAGGAGATCGCCCGCCTGACGAAGGAAAAAGAGGATCTCGAAAAGGAGATTTCCCGCCTGACGGCAAAGCTCTCGAACGAGGGCTTCGTCTCAAAGGCGCCGGAAAAAGTCGTCGGGGCGGAGCGCGCCAAGCTCGAAAAATACCGCTCGTCGCTCGAAGGTGTTCTTGCAGCTCTCGGAAAACTGAGCTGAAACAATAATAATCACGAAGGAAAGGAGGATATTATTTCTCGCGGCATCTGCGAAGGTGCTGCAATTGCCGTGTTCCCGGAGGAAAACTTAAAAAGCCATTTCACACACGAAAGAGAGTAAAAAAATGAAAAAAATTATCTGTTTTCTATTGCTGTTGGTGGTAACGGTCGGTCTGCTTGTCTGTTGTTCACATAATCAGTCACCCGCACAGGAGGGTATGACAGATGATGAAAAACGGGCAAGAATGGTCGAATTGAGGAAGAATCTGACAAACTTTTCTGAAGAAGAAAAGAACAGGATCATCAACGAAACCGAACTGTTGACGGAGTACAGCATTTCGTTCGGAGACTTTGATAACAGACTCAGTGTACTGTATACGGACAGCACTTTCTGTATCAGCAGAGCGAACGGGACGCTTGTCCTGATCAACAGTCCGGAAATGTATCAGTATAATCTCAGAAAAAGCAATGCCAAAATCGGAGAATACGATTTTCCGATCGGTTCGTCCATGGAGTTTTATATTTTCTCGTTTATCGTTGTTCTCCCGGATAACACCTATTTCAACCTCGGAAATAAGGATGCAAATGAACGTGCCCAAACCATTTTTACCGAGGACGATATAGCACAGATGCACTCCGTATATATGGACGCTGACGAATACTTCAAATTGTGGTATGAACTCGAGCCGTTCTGCGAAGAAGACAAAGCGCTGATTCCATCGAATTTGCCTGAATACAAAAAGCACAAATAATCCGACTTGACGAACGGTTGTTCGTTAACAATGATTACCGTCCCTCAAAGGGACTTCGGCGAAATACAGGAGGTCAAAATGAAAATCAGGATCACTGCGGTCATTCTTGCCGCGGTCGTCGTTCTCGCCGTGCTCTCGTCCTGCGCGGGCGGCGGGAAAAACTCTTACGACTATTACCCCGGGGATGGATACAGTTCCCGGCCCGACGGCTACGTCGACAAAGATCAAATGGCCGCGCTTCCGCAAAAATCTTTGCTCGATGAGTCCGAGATACCGGAGGAACTGATAACTAATCCCATGTTAGAAAACGAGGTGCCGGTTTGGCTGGCAAAAATAAACGGAAAGATATTTGCGTACGGCGAGGGAAAAATTCAGTTTGATGTGATTTGTACGAGCGAGTTCCATGGGTTCGGTTTTATGTCAAATCATTTACATTGCTTTTATAGCTTTGATATAGAAACCGGGAAACTAAAGAGAGCGACAGGTGCGCCTGACGACGATTTTATAACGGAGGAAGAGGCAGAACAGTTGTTCGAAACCGTTAAGAAATCATACGAAACAAAAGCCGATTAGGCACCGCTTCAACTATTCCGTATTTCAATGCGGGATTATCATTATCGATAGGAGGAAATTAAAGTGAAAAAGAGAATCGCAGCGGTTTTACTCGCCATGACGTTCGTGCTCGTCTTCGCTTCCTGCTCGGCGATGAGCGGAAAGAACGGTGCGGCGTCCGACGGGTATTACGACGGGTATTCCGACCCGGGATATTCATACAGGGAAGACGCGAATCAGGCGCCGATCGAATATGAAAAGACCTCGTCGGAGGAGCCCGCGCCGGACGAAAAGCTCGTTTACAACGGCACGGTCGAGGCCCAGACGAAGGACGACATCAACGACGCCGCCGACAGGATAAGGGGCAGGGTGGCGGAGCTTTCCGGCTACGTTTCGAACACAAAAATAAGCCAGAGCGGCTCGGGCTACCGCGGGTATCCCACGGCGGAGCTCGTCTGCCGCGTTCCGACGGAACAGTTCGACGGCTTCATCGCCTTCCTCAGGGAGACCATGTCCGTCACGAACGCCAGCACCGGCATCGAGAACATAACCGAAAGCTATTATTCCGCGAAGTCGGCGTACGACACATATCTCGTCCAGGAACAGCGCCTGCTTCAGCTCATGGAAGAGGCGAAGAACCTCGAGGATATGCTTTTGCTCGAGGACAAGCTCGCCGCCGTCCGCCGCAACATCCAGTATTACGAGACGATGCTCAAGACATATGACAACAAGGTCGCGTACGCGACGGTGACGGTCTATGTCACTCAGGTCGTCGAGTACGTCGCGCCCGCCCCCTACACCTTCGGAGAGCGGATAAAGGACGCGTTTTCGAGCTCGTGGGAGGACTTTGCCGACGGGGCGAAGGACTTTGCCGTCTGGTTCGTCGGGGCGATCCCGACGCTCATCGTCCTCGCGGTTATCGTCCTCGCTATCGTTCTCATCGTCAGGGGCGCGGTAAAGAGCGGCAGAAAGAAGAAGGCGAAGGCCGCCGAGCTCGAGGAGCAGCGCCGTCTCGAGATCGTAAGACGGTATAACGAGGAGCAGGCGAAGGCCTCGGGCGATGGACAGCCGACGGCTTGAGAGGATAAACGAGCTCGCCGTCAAGGACAAAACGGAGGGGCTCACGGTCGAGGAGAAGGCGGAGCGCGAGGCGCTGAGATTCGAATATATCTCGGAGCTCAGGGAGAACCTCAGGTCTCAGCTCGACAGCACGGTCATAAAATATCCCGACGGCCGCACCGTGCGTCTGTCGGATAAAAAGAAAAAATAATTTTTGGAGGGAACCAAAATGGCAAAAGAAAAAAAGAGCGGGTTCTTCAAGGACTTCAAGGACTTCATTTCGAAGGGCAACATCCTCGACATGGCGGTCGGCGTCGTGATCGGCGGCGCCTTCGGAAAGATAGTCACGGGGCTCGTCAATTACATCATCAACCCGCTGATCTCGCTGCTCACCGGCGGCACGAGTCTTGAAAACGTCAAGACCGTCCTCGTCGAGGGCGTCGAGGCGGACGAGGCGGCGGGCATCGCCGCGGTCCAGGAGGTCGCCATCCAGTGGGGCGCGTGGATCCAGACGATAGTCGATTTCCTTCTCGTCGCGCTGTGCATCTTCCTCGTCATCAGGGCGATAGTCAAGGCGAAGGCCGCGTCCGAGAAGCTGAAGAAGAAGGAAGAGGAGCCCGCTCCCGAGCCGGAACCCGAACCCGAAGCGGATCCCGAGCCGACCGAAAAGGACCTCCTCGCCGAGATCGTCGAGCTTCTTAAAGAGAAAAAGGGAGAATAATAAAGATTTTATCGGGACCGGGGCGCCGCCCCGGTCCTTGTAAGGAGACAATATGTTCAGAATAGGTATCGACCTCGGCGGCACGAACATCGCCGCCGGCATTGTTAACGACGAAATGAAGATAGTCCGCAAGGGCTCGGTCCCGACCGGCGCGTTCCGCGATCCCGACGAGATAACCGCCGACATGGCGAAGCTCTGCCTCGATCTGATCGCTGCCGAGGGGCTTTCGATTTGCGATATCGAGAGCGTGGGGATAGGCGCCCCGGGCTCCATTGACCCCGTGAAAAAGAAGATAATCACGGCCTTCACCATGTCCACGTCGAACTATCCCCTCGGGGAAAAGCTCGCCGGGATGCTCGGCTGTCCCGTTTCGAAGATATTTATGGACAACGACGCAAACGCGGCGGCGCTCGGCGAGACCGTCGCGGGGGCGGCCAAGGGCGCGAAGGACGCGATAATGATAACCCTCGGCACGGGCGTCGGCGGCGGCATCGTCATCGACGGCAAAATCTACGCCGGCTTCAACAACATGGGCGCAGAGATCGGCCACATGGTCATAAAGCGCGGCGGCAGAAAGTGCTCGTGCGGACGCCGCGGCTGCTTTGAGGCGTACTGCTCGGCGACGGCCCTGAGAGAGCTCACCGCCGAGGCGCTGTCA
This sequence comes from Clostridia bacterium, assembly GCA_017614495.1. GTDB lineage: Bacteria > Bacillota > Clostridia > Oscillospirales > CAG-272 > Colimorpha_A. Next base: position 5,005 of record JAGABQ010000172.1, on the reverse strand, counting down.
AAGGACAAGGACAGCGTCATGTGGGACGACATCGGCAGGGACATCACCAAGGTTTCGGCAAAGACCGCCTTCGCCGCAAAGCGCAAGGGCGACCGCCTCGGCACCCTCGTCGCCGACAGGTACATAAAGGACCTCGCCTGCGGCATCGCAAACCTCGTCAACATATTCCAGCCCGAGGTGCTCTGCATCGGCGGCGGAGTGTGCAACGAAGGGTCGTATCTGCTCGATCCCGTCGTGCGCATAGTCAGGCGCGAGCAGTTCACCCACGTGAACAGGGTCAAGACGAAGGTCGTCATCGCCGCCCTCGGCAACGACGCCGGCATCATCGGCGCCGCAGCTCTCGGCAGGTGAATCGCTCCCGATAAAACCGCATAACGCCCCGCCGCCCGGCGGGGCTTTTTGTTCGCATCAGGGCATTTTTCCGATTGACAATCCGCAGCGTTTATGGTACAATTATAAAGATTATTTATCAGGGGGAGAACGCTCTGTGGACGACGCGATACGTATAATTGCGGTCGGAGACGTGGTCGGTCAGTTTTCGACCGAAAAGCTCTGCCGCAATATAAGGGCTCTCAAAAAGAAATATCTCGCCGACGCGATGATCGTCAACGCCGAGAACGCGGCGAACGGCAACGGGCTCGACGTGTATTCCGCCGACAGACTGCTCCATTTCGGCGCCGACGTCCTCACGGGCGGCAACCACACCTTCCGCAGATCCGAGATACGCGACTATCTCGACGGCAGCACCTACGTCATCCGCCCGGCGAACTATCCCGAGCCCTGCCCGGGGAGGGGATACACCGTCCTTTCCGCCTGCGGGGTGAGGATACTCGTGATGAACATCCTCGGACGGGTTTACATGGACCCGGTGGACGACCCGTTCCGGGCCGTCGAGAGGATGCTCTCCGAGGCCGCGGGGACGTACGACGTCTCGATCCTCGACGTCCACGCCGAGGCGACCTCCGAAAAGCTCGCCCTCGCCAACTGTTTCGACGGCGTCGTGACGGCGGTCTTCGGGACTCACACTCACGTCCAGACCTCCGACGCGCGGCTCCTGCCGAAGGGTACGGCGTATCTGACCGACCTCGGCATGACGGGCAGGACGAACTCCATCCTCGGGGTGGACTGCAAGCCGATCATAGAGCGATTCAGGACCGGCCGCCCGACGAAGTTCAACGTCGGCGACGGCGAGACGGAATGCTGTTTTGCCGTCATAACGGTAAACAGGAACTCCCTGAGAGCGGAAAAGATAGAGGCGTTCCGCGAGATAATAACAGTTTAATCATCGAAATCAGGACTATTTATGCGATACACAGTTGAAAAGATAACGGAAAGGCGGCTCCCGGTCTACCGTCTTGAGGGTCAGGTCCTCTTCCCGGGGAACAGACTCTCGTCCGAGACCGACGACGACGCCGTCATCCGCCTCTGCGAAAAGGCGGAGAAAAACAGAAGTCTCATCCTCGCCCTGCCGGTAAAACCCGACGGGACGGGCTTTGCCGCGGTCGGCACGACCTGCCGCGTTGAGAGGTGCGTGAGGATGCAGGGCGGCTCGGTCAAGCTCCTGCTCTCGGGAGAGCACCGCGCCGAGGTCGGCTCGTTCGACAAGGTCGGGCAGACGACCTACGCCGGCTGCCTCGTCAAGGAGATAAACGAGGAGCAGTCCGACGAGGACGACACCCTCGTGCTCGAGCTGCGCAGCAGCGTCAAGGAGCTCGCCGAGTTCCTCCCGCCGCTCTCCGACGAGGTCAACGCCGAGTTCCGCCGCGCGGGACACGCGGGGCGGCTCGCCGATCTCATAGCGGCTTATCTGCTCGTCGATCCCAACGACAAGATCACCGTCCTCGGTGAGTTCAACCCCGAGAAGCGCGCGATGATCACCGACATGATGCTCATGAAGCAGAAGGAGCTTCTCGCCACCCAGATGAGGATACACCAGAAGGTGAAGGCGGCGTTTGACAGGAATCAGCGCGACTTTATGCTGAGGGAGCAGATGAAGGCCATCCGCGACGAGCTCGGCATGACCGACGAGGAGGACGAGGAGAACGATCCCGAGATCGTCGAGTACATGGGCCGCATAAAGGCGGCGCAGCTCCCCGACCAGGTGAGGGAAAAGCTCGTCAAGGAGGTCAGGAAGCTCGCGAAGATGCAGTACGCCTCCGCCGAGAGCTCGGTGCAGAGGAACTATCTCGACGCCGTGCTCGAGCTCCCGTGGGGAAAGAGGACGAACGACAGGACCGACGTCGCCGCGGCGAAAAAGATTCTCGACGCCGACCACGACGGCCTCGACAAGATAAAGGAGAGGATCCTCGAGTTCATAGCCGTCAGGGCGCTCAACCCCGGGATAAAGAACCAGATAATCTGTCTCGTAGGCCCTCCCGGGACGGGCAAGACCTCGATAGCCATATCCCTCGCCCGCGCGCTGAGGCGCAAATACGTCCGCGTCTCCCTCGGAGGCGTGCGCGACGAGGCGGACATAAGGGGACACAGAAAGACATACATCGGCTCGATGCCCGGCAGGATAATCGAGGCGATAACCTCGGCGGGCTCGATGAACCCGCTCATACTCCTCGACGAGGTCGACAAGCTGACGAGGGACGCCCACGGCGACCCGTCCTCGGCGCTCCTCGAGGTGCTCGACTCGGAACAGAACAAGGCCTTCCGCGATCATTTCATAGAGGTCCCCTTCGACCTCTCGGAGTGCATGTTCATAGCGACGGCGAACGACGCCGAGAACATCCCGCGCCCCCTCCTTGACAGGATGGAGGTGATCGAGCTCAAGATATACACGAGATTCGAAAAGCTCGCCATAGCGAAAAACCATCTTATACCGAAGCAGCTCAAGAGGCACGGCCTCAGCCGCCGGAGGATGAAGTTCACCGACGACGCCGTCCTCGAGCTCATAGATTTCTACACCGCCGAGGCCGGCGTGCGCAATCTCGAGCGCGAGATAGCGTCAATATGCCGCAAGGTCGCAAAGCAGATCGTGACCGGCGAGGTCAAGTCCGTCACCCTCGGGCGCGACGACGTGAAAAACTATCTGAACGGCAGGAAGATCATCCCCGACAGGATATACGAGAACGACGAGGTCGGCGTCGTGAACGGGCTCGCTTACACCGAGCTCGGCGGCGACCTGCTGCGCGTCGAGGCCGTCTCCATGCCGGGAAGCGGCAAGCTCGAGCTCACCGGCTCGCTCGGCGACGTCATGAAGGAGTCGGCGAAGGCGGCGATAACCTACATAAGATCAAAGTCCGGGGAGCTCGGGATAGATCCCGATTTCTACAAAAACAAGGACATACACATCCACGTCCCCGAGGGCGCGGTCCCGAAGGACGGCCCCTCCGCCGGCGTGACGATAGTCACGGCGCTGACGAGCGAGCTCAGCGGCAGACCGGTGAGGAGAGACGTCGCCATGACGGGCGAGGTCACCCTCCACGGCCGCGTGCTCGCCATCGGAGGTCTGAAAGAAAAGACCATGGCGGCGTACAAGGCCGGGGTGAGCACCGTGTTCATCCCGAGGGACAACGTCAAGGACCTCCCGGAGCTCGACAGCACGGTGAGGGAGAACCTGACCTTCGTGCCGTGCGGAACGGTGGACGAGGTAATCAAAGGGGCGATACGCCCCGCCGAGGCGTAAGCCGTAAACATTTCAGGGAAACGGAGCGGGGAATATGACGGTCAATTTTTCAAACGCCGCAATATCGCTGTCCGCCGGACGGGCGGAGCAGTTTCCGGCTCCGAGGCCCTGCGTCGTTTTTTCGGGGCGCTCTAACGTCGGCAAGAGCTCTCTCATAAACGCCCTCCTCGGGAGGAAATCCCTCGCGAGGACGAGCTCCACGCCGGGCAAGACCGTGACGGTCAACTTTTTCGACGTCGACGGGAAGATATGGTTCGTCGATCTCCCGGGATACGGCTTCGCCGCGCGCTCGTACGGGCGCAAGGAGGAGTTTTCGCGGGTCACGGACGACTTTCTGTCGGGATACGGAGCGCCGAAGCTCGTCCTTCAGCTGATAGACGGCAAGGTCGGCCCGACGAAGGACGACCTGACGATGCTCGACTGGCTCGTGAGGACTGGCGCCGAGTTTTCCGCCGTCGTGACGAAATGCGACAAGGCGAAAAAGCCGGAGCTTGCGCGCACCGCAGGGCTGCTCTCCCCCCTCTGCCCCGATGTATACGAGGTCTCCGCCGTGAAGAGGCAGGGGATCGACGCCGTTATCGGGCGGATAATTCGTTTCGTTTCGTGAAAAGGAGACGGTGAATGCTCTTAAGTCTTATAAGAAACGGGTTCTCGAAAGAAGCGATTGTGAGTCTTCTCGTTTCGATCCCCGTCATACTGTTCTCGCTCTCGTTTCACGAGATGTTCCACGCGATAGCGGCAAACTCGCTCGGCGACCCGACGGCGAAGCACATGGGGAGACTGACAATCAACCCGCTCAAACATCTCGATCCCGTCGGGACGCTCATGATGTTCCTCGTCGGCATCGGCTGGGCAAAGCCCGTGCCGGTAAACCCGGGCAATTTCAAAAAACCCAAGCAGGGGATGGCGATAACGGCGGCGGCCGGTCCGCTCTCGAACCTCCTGCTCGCCTTCGTCTCCGACGTTTTTATGCATATCATAGGGATCATACCCGTATATACGACAGACTGGTATTACTACCCGCTTTTCATACTCTATTATCTTTTCTACGTCTCGACGGTGCTGAACGTCGGCCTCGCCGTGTTCAACATGCTCCCGGTCCCGCCCTTCGACGGATCTCGGATACTGTTCGCCTTCCTGCCGGACAGCGCCTATTTCGGCGTCATGAAATACGAGAGGATAATAAAATACGTTCTCATCGCCCTGCTGTGGGTCGGCGTGTTCGACGTGCCGCTTGCGTTCCTCAGGAACGCGGTGATCGGCGGATTCGATTTTCTTATAGAACTGGTCATCAAGGTCTGAGGTTCTCCAATGGGTGAGCTAAGCTTTCAGCTCGAGGTTTTCGAGGGTCCCCTCGATCTTCTCCTCGCG
>JAGABQ010000171.1:0-5530 GCA_017614495.1 Clostridia bacterium | reverse complement strand
TGCTCTTCACGTAGGAGACATATCTTTTGATGATTTTAAAACGATGCTTTCGTCTGAAAACATTGATGAGCAAAACTTTCTTGTCTGTCGCGGATGTATGCCGGTTACGTGGTTAAAGATAAGTGGATTGCTCGGGAATAATACTGCCTGGATCAGTATGCTTGTTGTAAATGATAAGTATCACCATCAAGGACTTGGTACATTTGCTGTTAATTTCGCAGAAAAATACGTGGTCGAGAGGGGCTTTAAAAGAATCGGTATCAAAGCCTCAGAAGACAACGTTATTGCGCAGAAACTATGCGAAAAATGCGGTTTCAGTTTCAAAGAGCAATGTGAAAGATTATATGGCGATGGAATTGAGCGAATTGAATACACCATGATCAAGGATTTATAACGAGGAAAAATGAGGCGGGGATTGCTCCCCGCCTCGTATGTTTATCGAAATATAATTTTGTTTAGAATGATCTCTTCGGCGCGGTTTCGTATGTTGTTAATCATCTACACATAGCCGAGTTGATTTAGTCGTTTAATCGCCTCGTCCGCACCTTCGGCTTTTGCCATTTGTTTTACCAGCAGAAAAAGCGTCTCATTCGCTTGATCATTGACATCGGATCAAACCCGAATAAACCGCGAAGGACACCTGCTCTATCGCAAGTGCCTCTCGCGGAAGTTTTTTTATATCTTTACAAGATATCCGAGTTCGAGCAGACTTTTAACCGTTTCGAGTTCGTCCGGCGTGAGCCCTTCTGTGTCGAGGCCGGTATCGAGTTCGCTGACGAAGCCGGGACTCCCGAGGATGACGACGGCGCGCGAGGGATGTACCGGCTCGCTGCCTTCGCTCACGAGGAGAACCTCGCCTGCCGCTCTCATCAAAAACACCTTATCGGCGGTGCGTACCTTCATTTCGCGCCTCCCTCTCCGAAGATCTTATCGGCGTATTCCCTGAGAAGACGCGCCGAGGCGGCGTCTCCGCGGTTTTCGAGTCTCACGGCCGGCACCGTGTCGAGCATGTCGAGAAAAGGCGCGATGCGCAGATAATTTTCGCGGGTCTTTTCCCCGACGAATATCTGGTGGAATATCCGGAGCACCTTTTCGCCGTGCGGGACGTCCGATATCGCGTCCCTTTTCGCCTGTTCGAGCAGAACGATCATCCCTAGGGGCGCGCCTCTCAGCGACCTTATGCCCTCCTTGCCGTTCCACGGGGTCGGAAAGACGTAAGGCGCGCCGTTTTTCATCCCGACGGCCGGCTTGTCGCCGTTTATAATCCTCGCCTCGGAGGGAAATTCGCCCGTCCAGTTGAGGAGCTGCGTCGTCTTTCCGACGCCCGATTCCGCCATGAACAGGATACATCTGCCGTACCGCTTGAGCTCGAGCGCGCCGCCGTGTATAAGGCATCTGCCGGCCTCAGTCAAGAGATCGGCGATTTTCTGCCTGACGGCGACGATCTCCCCGTCGGCGGGGGTCGGATTCCGCCCGGCAAGGGTCATGCCGTGGAGTATATCCTCCTCCCGGACGGTCACGCGCACCGGCGGAACGGGCGGGATCAGGACGGAATAATACGAGTATTCCCTCGCCGTCCCCTCGTAGACCGGCTCTATTTCAAAAAATCTTTCGGCTACCTCGATTATCATTTGCGTTCCTTTTCGATATACGGGGCTTTTTTTATCATCTCCGAATACGGCTGTCCGCATATCAGAGAGTAAAGCGTGTCGGCGCGCCTCGGAAGTCCCCCGACGTCCGACTGGCGCGTTATGATTTCTATCTTCGACGTTTTTCTGATTTCAGAGAGCAGTTCCCTGCCTCGCTCGCCCGCGGCGAGCAACAGTACCCTGTCTGGTGTACGCGAATAATCGTCCGCGCCGACTCCGAGCGCACAGCAAAGGATTCCCCTCCTCAGCCGCGCGGCGGAATATCTGCCGCATACCGCGGCCCGCACGAGTTCTTCGGCGTCGGCGGCGCCCTCCGCAAACGAGAGAAGCCGCTCGCCCGCTCCGCCGGAAAGGCCCGGGATCCCGCCGATCTCCCCCGCCCGTTCGGTCAGGGCATGGAGCGCTATCGCGCCGTATCTGCCTTTGTCAGGCGTTGGCAGACCGTCAAACAGGCCCGCCGCGGCTCCGGGCAGAAAGCCGGTGTCGCCGCTCATGAGCATCTTTCGCGCCTCTGTCGCCGAGCCGCCGCCTGACCGTCTGTAAGTCACGGGGACGACCTCCGAGCCGATACGCCTGAGCGACGAAACGTACTCGCAGGCGAGGATGTCGTTCGGCCTGACGGGATAAAAGGCGTCTTCGCCGAATATTTCGCGATACCGCCTCTCCGCCGCCTTCTGATGCGACGTCCTGCCGCTCAGCTCCGACGGCGAAAGCTCCGAGGAGTTCGAAACGTATTCCCCGATGAGCCCGATATCGCCGCATTCGCTGCCGAAAACCATCCGGTCGACGGCGCCCAGCCCGTCGAGGATTCCGACCGCTCCGCGGGCAAACAGCTCCGCGGGAGCAAAAGACCAGGGCGCCGGCAGCTCGAGAACGAGATCGAAACCGCAGAGAACGGCCGCCCGCGCCCGCGCGAATTTGTCACGCACGGCGGGCTCTCCCCTCTGAACGAAGCTGCCGCTCATCACGCACACGGCGACGGTGTCACCCGATCCGCGTATGTTTTCGAGCAGTTTTATATGTCCTCTGTGAATAGGATTGAATTCGCAGACTGTTCCCGTTACCGTCATTTTCTCAAAAGCGCGGGCGGCATCGCCGCCCGCGCAGTCAGGTGTTACATATCTTCCTTGAGGCCGTATTCCTCGTACCACGCCGTATACTGTTTGTACGGCGCGTCGAGATTGTCGATATTGCTGAACTCAACGTACATGTCTTCTTTCTCGAACTCATTACGCAGCGTCTTTGCATAATCGGAAATCGTGACCTTGTTGCCTTCCTCGTCGACGTACTCGACGAAGGACTCGATCTTCTCCATGTAAACCGCGCCGACCTCGACAAGCTTGTCTATGATATCCTGGGTATATACGTTCGGATACGGCTTGTCGAACACGAACTTGGAAGCGTCAAAGTTGTCCGCCTTCTTCGCCTCGTCGTAGGCGTCGCTGTACATCTTTGCCCAGACCCTCGACGTCGTCTTGTAGTTGTCCGCTGTTATTATCCTGTAGTCGAACATACAGAAGGGCGACACGATCACGTCCCTCAGCTCCTTTTTCGCCTTTTCCCAGTTGTTCTCGGCGAGAGAAAGGACCTTTTCGCTCATTTCATTGTTCGGTGTCATAATGAACATGTTGCCGGTGTCGGCAGGATTCATCATATAATCGTGGTTGAGGTATTTTACAAGCCCGGTGAACTCGTCGATCTCGTAGTTGACGCCATCAATTCCGTACTGGAAGGTGTCGCGGAACTCGGGGACCGTCTGGAGCGCGGTGATGATCTCCATGCACCTGTCGACGTTGCTCGCGTACGAGCTCACGCAGAAGGTCGTGCCCGGGAACTCGTCTGCCCTTGCTATCGGGTTGAGGTAGTTGATAACGTAATAATCATCCTCATACTGCTCGGGAAGCGTCGAATCGCCCTTCAGGAAGGCGGCGGCAAAGGTCTTGCCGTCCTCCGGAGCGGAATAATAGTCTCCGATAACGGTATAATTGTTGGCGCGCCAGTCGTATCTGTACTGGAGATACGTCCTGTATGTCGGCACCGTCAGGATGTCGCGCGGCACGGTGCGGGTGAAGGCGTTCGTGCTCTGCGTGACGATGCCTCCGAGGAGACTCGGCTCGTCGGTGACGTAGTCGAGCCCGATGACGGGATCGTTATAGAGCGTTATGTATTCGGGATAATCCCTCGCCGCGTCGGTGAGGAAATATTCGAGCTCCGAGAGGGTGTCGACGTCAGCCGGCGAATAATGGAATCTGTCGGCGACCTCTTTCTTTATGAGCAGGTAGGTGTAGTCGTCCTCGACCACGCAGTTGTTTGGTATGCCGTAGACGTAGCCCTTATCGACCGTGCCGTCCTCGAGCGCCTTGCCCTCGAGCGTGACGAGGGAGAAACGCTCTTTCGAGATGTAGGTGTTGAGCACCTTGAAGCTGCCGGCGAGCTGCTCGTTGAGAGACGTGACCCAGCCTTTGTTGTAATACTGCTGCACCTTCCCGGCGGAACGGACCATAAAGATATCGACCTGGGTATTCTTCTCTTCCGGGAAGACGGACTTGACGGAGCCGTGCTCGACGTAGGTCTCGGCGTCTGTCTCGGGCGCGGCGGTCGTCTCTGGCGCAGCCGTCTGGACTGCGGTCGTCCCGTCCTTGTTGTTCTTCGCGGCGAGGGCCTCTCTCTTTTTGCGGTCGGCCTCCGCCTTTTCGTCGGCGAGTCTTTTCTCTATCTCGGCGAGTTTGGATTCAAGAACGTTATAGTATTCGCTTTCGGGATAAAGGCGGAGAATTATGTGGGTGTTGAATTTTCCCTCGGTATAGACGTTCATGGCGTCTTCTACCGCTTTTATCGCCTCTTCGGTCGTGCCTTCTCCCGTTATGCCGTAAAGCGTGAAGGTCAGCGGCTTCGTCGTCTTGCCTACGGTTACGTCGCCCGAATCGGAGCATCCCGTAAGCACGAACGGGAGCATGAAAGCGAAAACGAGCGTCAGGCAGATGATTTTTTTGTTCAACTTCATCGGATGTCCTCCATTGACAGGTGACAATAACATATTATAATTTTATCTCATCCGGAGCGTTTTGTCAACCCCGAAAATGTAAACTATTACGCACAGCGGCTCAGTCGAGATAGTCCTTGAGCTTTTTCTGATCCGCCTGACGGCGCAGACGTCTGAGGGCCTTCGCCTCTATCTGACGGATTCGCTCACGGGTTATGCCGAACTCCTGTCCGACCTCCTCGAGGGTGCGCTGCTTGCCGTTTTTGAGGCCGTATCTCATCTCTATCACGGCCCTGTCGCGGTCGGAAAGCGTGCTGAGTATGTCGTCCATCTGTTCGGACAGCATTTTCTGAGACGCCGCGGTGTCGGGCGCGAGGGTGTTCTCGTCCTCGATGAAATCGCCGAGATGGGTGTCCTCCTCCTCGCCGACCGGCATTTCGAGGGATATCGGGTCCTGAGATACCTTCATGATCTCCCTGATCTTTGAGACCGAGAGATTCATTTCCTTGGCGAGCTCCTCCTCCGTGGGGTCGCGCCCGTATTCCTGGAGCAGCTGACGCTGAGCCCTCGCAAGACGGTGGAGCGTCTCGACCATGTGTACGGGTATGCGGATCGTGCGCGCCTGGTCGGCTATCGCGCGGGTTATCGCCTGTCTGATCCACCACGTGGCGTAGGTGGACAGCTTGTATCCTTTTCTGTAATCGAACTTGTCGACCGCCTTCATGAGCCCGAGGTTGCCCTCCTGGATAAGGTCGAGGAAGAACATTCCCTTTCCGACGTAGCGCTTCGCGATCGAAACGACGAGACGGAGGTTCGATTCGACAAGTATGCGTTTCGCCTCTTCGTCGTTGTCCGCCATCTTTTCGGCGAGTTCGAGTTCTTTTTCTGCGTCGAGGAG
>JAGABQ010000170.1:0-3395 GCA_017614495.1 Clostridia bacterium | reverse complement strand
GCGGACGGGCTCGCCGGGTAAAGGGGGAAACGGGCCATGGGCGGATTTTTCGGTATTGCTTCGGCGCGCGAATGCCTGCCGGACGTGTTTTTCGGAACGGATTATCACTCTCATCTCGGAACAAAGAGCGGCGGCCTCGCGGCGTTCGACCCGGCGCTCGGTCTTCAGAGAAAGATACATAACATCGACAACGCCCCGTTCCGCACGAAATTCGAGCACATTTTCTCGGAGATGAAGGGCACCTCGGCGATAGGGTGCATAAGCGACGGTGATCCCCAGCCGCTCGTCATCCGCTCGAATCTCGGGACCTACGCCATCTGCATGACCGGGATAATAAACAACGCAGAGGAACTTATCAATAACTATCTCTCGTTCAGCGGGGGACATTTCGGCGGCATGACCGGCGGCCACGTAAACAGCACCGAGCTGCTCTCGGCTATGATTAACCAGAAAAGCAGCTTTACCGACGGGATAAGGTTCGCGCAGAAGACCATCGACGGCACGGCGGCGATCCTCATCCTCAAGGACGACGGCACGCTCATCGCCGCGCGCGACAGATTCGGCCGGCTCCCCGTTCATATAGGCAAAAACGCCGACGGCTTCGCCGTGTCGTTCGAGTCCTTCGCGTACCAGAAGCTCGGATACGAGGACGAGCGCGAGCTCGGCCCCGGCGAGATCGTCGAAATAGACGCAAAGGGCGTGCGTACCCTCGCTCCGGCGGGGAACAAAAAGCGCATCTGCTCCTTCCTCTGGACGTATTACGGCTACCCGACCTCGGACTACGAGGGGATAAACGTCGAGGAGATGAGATACAGAAACGGCGCTAAGCTCGCCGAGCGCGACCTCGAAACGGGGGCGGCCTCGGACGTCGACTACGTCGGCGGTGTGCCCGACTCGGGGACTCCCCACGCGATCGGCTACGCCAACCGCAGCGGAAAGCCCTTTGCGCGCGCGTTTATAAAGTACACGCCGACCTGGTCGCGCAGCTTTATGCCCGACGTCCAGACCGACCGCGACAGGATAGCCAAGATGAAGCAGATACCCGTCAACGCCCTGATAAAGGACAAGAACCTGCTCTTCGTGGACGACTCCATCGTGAGGGGCACGCAGCTCCGCGAGACCGTCGATTTCCTGTACGAGAGCGGCGCCAAGTCGGTGCATATCCGCTCGGCCTGCCCGCCCATAATGTACGGATGCAGATTTCTGAACTTCTCCCGCGCGACCTCCGACATGGAGCTCCTCGCGCGGCGGGTCATAGTCGAGCTCGAGGGCGAGGAAGGGCTTAAACACATAGACGAATACAGCGACGGGGAGACGGAACGCGGCAAGGCGCTCCGCTCCGCGATATGCGAAAAAATGCACTTTTCATCGCTTGAGTTCCAGTCTCTCGAGGGGCTTATCGAGTCGATAGGGGCCAACCCCTGCGAGCTCTGCACCTACTGCTGGAACGGAAAGGACTGACGGGGATGATTAACGAAACGTCAAGATCGGACGCGTACGCGTCGGCGGGGGTCGACATCACGGCGGGATACCGCTCCGTCGAGCTCATGAAACAGCACATAAAGCGCACCGAGACGCCCGGGGTGGCCTCCGGCATAGGCGGCTTCGGCGGGCTTTTCGAGCCCGACCTTACCGGCATGAGCCGTCCTGTGTTCGTGTCGGGTACCGACGGCGTCGGGACAAAGCTCAAGATCGCCTTCCTCATGGGCAGGCACGACACGGTCGGCGTCGACTGCGTCGCCATGTGCGTCAACGACGTGATATGCTGCGGGGCAAAGCCGCTGTTTTTCCTCGACTACATAGCCTGCGGGCGGAACGTGCCGGAAAAGATAGCCGACATAGTCAAGGGCGTGTCCGACGGATGCGTGGAGGCCGGGGCGGCGCTCATCGGCGGCGAGACCGCCGAGATGCCGGGATTTTATCCCGAAAACGAGTACGACCTCGCCGGCTGCTGCACCGGCATCGTCGACAGGGACAGGATAATCGACAGAGGGAGGATGAAGGCCGGCGACGTCATCATCGCCCTGCCGTCCTCGGGAGTGCATTCAAACGGCTTTTCCCTCGTCAGGAAGGTCTTTGACATCGGGCGCGCCGACCTCGGCAGGCCGGTGCCGGAGCTCGGAGGCAAAGGCCTCGGAGAGACGCTCCTCACCCCGACGAAAATATACGTAAAGCCCGTCCTCGCGCTGCTCGAAAAGATCGACGTCAAGGGCATATCCCACATCACGGGCGGCGGATTTTACGAGAACATACCGCGCTCCGTCCCCGACGGGCTGTGCGCGGAGATAGACAGAAAGAGCGTGAGGGTCCTACCGATCTTCGATCTCATAATGAAGACCGGCGGGATAAGCGAGCGCGACATGTTCAACACCTTCAACATGGGCGTCGGCATGAGCGTCGTCGTCCCCGAGGAGGAGGCGGACGAGGCGCTCGCGATACTCCGCGCGGGCGGCCTGAGCGCCTATACGATGGGCAGGATCGTCGCCGGCGACGGGAAGATCCGCCTCGTGTGATACGGTGATAAAAAGCGATGAACGACCGGATGACAGAGCGGAGAATAAAGGTCGCCGTCCTCGTCTCAGGCGGGGGGACCAACCTCAGAGCCCTTATCGACTTCGAGAGGTCGGGCGGGATGCCGTCGGCGGAGATATCCCTCGTCGTGTCGGACAACGCCGGCGCGTATGCCCTCAAGAGAGCTGAGGCGGCGGGCATAAAGACCGCCGTTATACCAAAAAAGGGGCTCCCCGCCGGGGAGTTCTGCCGTCTGCTGTCGGACTGCCTCGACGAAAACGGCGTCGAGCTCATCGTCCTCGCGGGATTTCTGACCATCCTCGACGGCGAATTCACGAAAAAATACGAGGACAGGATAATAAACGTCCATCCCTCGCTGATCCCCTCCTTCTGCGGAAAGGGATTTTACGGGCTCAAGGTCCACGAGGCGGCGCTTTCGCGCGGCGTCAGGGTGACGGGCGCGACGGTGCACTTCGTCAACGAGATACCCGACGGCGGGCGCATAATAGCCCAGAAGGCCGTCGCGGTCCTGCCGGATGACACGCCCGAGACGCTTCAGCGCAGGGTGATGGAACAGGCGGAATGGATAATACTTCCCGAGGCCGTGGAGACGGTCGCTCATTCGATACTTGGAGGCGGAAAATGAACGTTTACGAGACAAAGACCATAACCGAACTTATAAAGGGCAACCCCTACGTCGGGCGCGGCATAATAGTCGGCACCGACCCCGAGGGGGAGACCGTGATCGCCTATTTCATAATGGGAAGGAGCGAAAACTCGCGCAACCGCGTTTTCGAGGTAAAGGACGACGGGATATACACCCGCCCCTTCGACGAGTCGAAGGTGAGCGACCCGAGTCTCATAATCTACCGCGCCTTCGGCTG
>JAGABQ010000169.1:0-3804 GCA_017614495.1 Clostridia bacterium | reverse complement strand
GTGTGTGAGTGTGATAATTAGCGTAATACATATACGTGCCGTCCGTTTTTAAATCAACCGATATTATACCGCAACCCGGAAAGAAAGTCAACCGGAAAATACGTTCCGGCTGACCCCGATACAGTGTGTTTTTATGCTCCTCCGGCGTGGGATCCCAGGCCGAGAAATCTCATCAGCGCACCGCGGTACAACTCCTCGCGCCGTGATTCTCCGACGCCGAGGCCGTCGAGGATCTCCCCGTCCGATCTTATGAGCCCGGCGGCGTATTCACGCTGGTAGTCGCCGGCCGGGGAGTCCGTGCCGAACATCACGTGGCCGTCTACGTCGTATATGCCGAAAAGCTTTGACATGAGGTCGCGGCGGTATATCTCGGGCGTGCCCGGGGTGACGTCGAGGAACATCTCAGCCGTGTCGCGGCCCGAGCGGCGGGCGGCGAGGAACTTGCCGTAAAGCGCTATGCACTCGTCGATCCACGGCCAGGAGCAGTGCGCGAGGCAGAAGCGCAGGCCCTTTATCGGGAGCAGCGCCTCCCAGTTCAGCGGGCGGTTGTAGTCCGAGCTGACTCTCCCGTCCCAGAGTATCCCGGTGTGGAACAGAACGGGCTTGCCGAGCTCCGCGGCGAGCCGCATGAGGGAGAGCGATTTTTCCTCGTAAACGTAAAAGTCGTTGCAGATGATCTTGAAGCCGAAAACGCCGGCGCGGGCTGCGGCGGTCATTTTTTCGGCTATCCGGGGCTCGTCCGGGTGTATCCAGAGCAGAGGGAACAGCCGGTCGGCGCGGCCTTCCGTCCATTTTGCGAGGCCGTCCATCCTGTCCTCGAAGGACGCGCCGGCCTCGGGGTCGTACTCGAGGGGGCAGTCCGAGAGGACGCATCCGCCGTAAACCCCGGCGCTCTCCATCGACGAAAGGAGCGCCTCAGGATCCGGACGGGCGTTCCAGGCGTGAACGTGACAGTCAAAAACTCGATAATCCATGGTCTCTTTGTCTCTCCGTAAAAAATCCGGGCGTGCCGTGCGACACGCCGCGGATGATTTTTTACTGCTTTTCGGTCTCTTCGTCTCCGTAAAGTCCCTTTATGGACGAGCGGAGGATCGTCAGCTTGGATTTGTCGTTGCCGGTCTCTATCATGACCTTGTCGTCTCTTGAAATCACGACAGTCCCGATGATCCCGCCGATCGTGACGATCTCGTCGCCGACCGTGATGTTGTTTCTCATTTCAGCGATCTTCTGTTCCTTTTTCTTCTGAGGGCGAACGAGGAACACATAGTAAAGCACTATCATGACGACGAGGACGCCTATCATTATGAAGCTCATGATGTTGGAGTTCGTCGACGCTGTGCCGGAAAGTACGATGTTCATGTATGGTCTCCTTTGAGTTTTGGATATTATACCGCAAAACCGCCGGCAATGCAAGCCCCGCCGGAAAAAAATCATCCCGGAAATCTGGCACTCGAAAGAAAAAAATAAATTTTTTACAAAAAAACTATTGACAAAAAGCCGCTTCCGTGGTAAATTATTATGCGTGGTTGGCACTCCGACGGTCAGAGTGCTAAAAATCAGGAGGTGAGGTACATGGACGGCTCGGGTCTCAATGAGAGAAAAAAGCTCATACTGAAGGCGATCATCGAGGCGCACGTCAGGTGCGGCGGTCCCGTCGGGTCGAAGACCCTCACGGGGAACGACATGATCTCCCTCTCACCCGCGACGATAAGAAACGAAATGGCGGAGCTCGAACAGATGGGATATCTCGAGCAGCCGCACACCTCGGCGGGCAGGGTCCCGTCCGAATCGGGATACAGATTCTATGTCGACAGTCTGATGCAGAAATACCGCATGTCGGCGGTCGAGCTTGCGCGGCTGAACGCGCTGGCAAAGACGCGGCTCGCCGAGCTCGACAAGCTCCTCGACGCCGCGACCAAGCTCGCCTCGTCGCTCACGAACTACTCGGCGCTCGCCGTGAGGCCGCAGAACGCCGGCGGCAGGATAGACAGCTTCCGCCTCGTTCCGCTCTCGGACGGCTCGATAATGCTCATCGCGGTCTCGAACGGAGCGGTCAAGACGAAGCAGTTCATGCTCGCCGAGCCCGTCGCCCCCGAGATCATCGAAAAGCTCGAAAAGATACTGAACGACAATCTCACGGGAAAATCGTCGGAAGAGGTGACGATGCCGCTCGTCATGCAGATGGAACGCGATTTCGGATATGACGATTCGCTGCTCCAGGTCGCTGTCAAGGCCGTATGCGAGTTTCTCGACGACATGCGCGGCGGCGAGGTCCGGCTCTCGGGAGTCAATCACCTTCTCGAATATCCCGAATATTCCGACATAAGCCGGTTCAAGGATCTTCTCTCGGTCCTCGAGGACAAGCGCGACATCATCAAGCTCGTCGACGACGTTAACGACAGGGACGAGGAGGCGCAGGTCATAATCGGGTCGGAAAGCGACGTCGCCGAGATGAAGGATTCGTCGATAATCTTCCGTAAGGTAAGAAGGAACGGCAAGGTCGTCGGCGCGATCGGCATCCTCGGACCGAGGAGAATGGACTATTCCAAGGCGATATCGACGGTCGACTACATCGTTGACAACCTCGAGCATCTGCTCTCGGCGCCCGGACTGGGCGACGGATCATAGAACCAAGCGCACAGGAGACACACGAATGAAAGACAAGGAAAAAGATAAGGATAAAAAGGCCGCCGGGACGGAGGAGACCGCGCCCGAACCGGAGAACGAAAATCCGGAGGCGGCGGCCGGCGAAGACGCTCCCGCCGAGGGCGAGCCGGCGGACGACGGCGCGCTGAAAAAGGCCGTCGACGCGCTGAACGAGCTCAGCGACAGATATACCCGTATGCTCGCGGAGTACGATAATTTCAGAAAGCGCGCGCAGAAGGAGCGCGAGGGGATATACACCGACGCCTGCGCCGACGTGCTCGCCGCCCTGCTGCCCGTTAAGGACAGTCTCGAGATGGCGATGGCATACGCTGACGACAGCAAGCTCTCGCAGGGCGTCACGCTGACGCTCAACAAGTTCGGCGAGATACTCAAAAAGCTCGGCGTGGAGGAGTTCGGAGAAAAGGGCGATCCCTTTGATCCGAATCTGCACAACGCGGTCCTCCACACGGAGGACGAAACTCTCGGGGAGAACGTCGTCGCCGACGTGCTTCTCAAGGGATACAGAAAAGGCGACAGGATCCTTCGCTATGCGATGGTAAAGGCCGCGAACTGAAAAGAAAATTCACAGTAACCAGGAGGTAATATATTATGGAAAAAATCATCGGAATCGATCTCGGCACGACAAACTCTTGCGTGGCAGTTTACGAGGGCGGCGAGCCCGTCGTCATACCTAATCCCGAGGGCGCGCGCACGACCCCCTCGGTCGTCGCGTTCACCAAGACCGGCGAAAGAATAGTCGGCCAGGTCGCAAAGCGTCAGGCGATAACCAATCCCGACAAGACCGTCATGTCGATAAAGCGCCGCATGGGCTCCGACTACAAGGTCGAAATAGACGGCAAGAGATACACGCCGCAGGAGATCTCGGCGATGATCCTTCAGAAGCTCAAGGCGGACGCCGAGGCGTATCTCGGCCAGAAGGTCAACAAAGCCGTCATCACCGTCCCCGCGTACTTCTCCGACGCTCAGCGTCAGGCGACCAAGGACGCCGGCAAGATCGCCGGCCTCGAGGTCATGAGAATAATCAACGAGCCGACGGCCGCCGCGCTCGCTTACGGAATGGACAAGGAGCACGACCAGAAGATCATGGTCTTCGACCTCGGCGGCGGTACCTTCGACGTTTCCATCCTCGAGATCTCC
>JAGABQ010000168.1:0-3204 GCA_017614495.1 Clostridia bacterium | reverse complement strand
GAACTTTTGTCAAATATAGTGACTGAGAACAAAAACCTTACGGACGCTGCCGCCGCTGATCTGATAATTTCACTTATAACGCTCAAATATACGCAGTCAAATTCGGTCTGCTACGCTTACGGCGGACAGGCTATCGGCGTCGGCGCCGGCCAGCAGTCGAGAATACACTGCACGAGGCTCGCCGGAACGAAGGCGGACACGTGGTTCTTGCGCCAGTCCGATAAAGTTTTAGGGCTCAAATTCAGAGACGATATAGCGAGACCCGACAGAGACAACGTCATAGACGGATATATAAATCAGAACGAAGAGGACGTCTGCGCGGACGGCGTGTGGCAGAAATACTTCACCGAGCGCCCCGAACCGTTCACCCGCGAGGAGCAGAGGGCGTTTCT
Organism: Clostridia bacterium; assembly: GCA_017614495.1. Classification (GTDB taxonomy): domain Bacteria; phylum Bacillota; class Clostridia; order Oscillospirales; family CAG-272; genus Colimorpha_A. Next base: position 2,812 of record JAGABQ010000168.1, on the reverse strand, counting down.
TGACACGCAGGACGGCGTAGCCCTCGGCTCCGACGCGTTCTTCCCGTTTGACGACAATATCAAACGCGCCAAAAAGAGCGGCGTGAAATACATTGCCGAGCCCGGCGGCTCGATCCGCGACGATCTCGTGATAGAGCGCTGCAACGAGTACGGCATGGTCATGGCGTTTACCGGCATGCGCTTGTTCCATCATTAAAAACGGTGTCGCTCCGCGACGGTTTTCGGGGGTTCCCACCCCTCAATGACCCCCAAACCCCCTGTTCCCTCCCGCGATCTCCGGCAGAGATTGAGGGGGCCGTGTCATGGCAGGGAGGTGGTTCCCGGAGAGGGGGCGGGGAGTACCCGGATGAGCCGTCAGGCGTGCCGGACGTCCCGAAGGAACTTTGCCTCATTTTGATTTTATCATTTACACGGAAAGGATTTTTCCATGAAACGTATGCTCGCTGTTATTTTGCTGATCTGCATGCCGGCCGCGCTGCTGGCCGCCTGCAAGACAGCTCCCGACGATTCCGGAACGGTCACCGATTCCGCCGAAGCGCCCGGCGATACCACCGCCGGCGAGACTGACGGGACAGATACGGAAGAAACAACTTCCGACGATTATTTCGATAATAACCGCATCGAGCTCGTGGAGCCGGATCTTTCAAAAGTCGCTGATCTGACTCTCCTCGACGACGGTTATGATATATACCAGCTTCCCGGCAACGGCAACGGAGGCTGGCGGTACGGTCCGTCATACATTTACTACGGCGACGGCCGCGTTGACGCGTATTTCGCTTCGGGCGGCGACAGCGGCGAGTGGGACCGTATCACCCACAGAAGCTCAGCCGACGACGGCAAGACCTGGTCTTCCGAAAAGATCGTCGTTTACCCGACGCCCGACAGCATGGACGACCATTCCTGCTGCGACCCCGGCGCCGTCTATTTCAACGGTTATTATTACATCGGCTACACCTCGACGCTGAACGACGACGGTTACTGCAACAATATCTTCGTCGCCCGCTCACAAAACCCCGACGGTCCCTTTGAAAAATGGAACGGCTCGGGCTGGGGCGGCGCGCCGGCTCCGATGATCTACTTCGAGCAGTCATACGGCTACTGGGGCATCGGCGAGCCCTCCTTCGTGGAGCTGAACGGAACTCTTTATATCTACTACACGTATTCCACTCCCATGAAAGCGTATCTGATGCTCGCCACCGCCGACGCCAGAAATGAGAACTGGCCGGCCGGGCTGCAGTATCACGGCGCGCTTATGGAGCGCCCGACCGATTCGCTCGATATAAAGTACGTGGAAGACTGGGGCAAGTTCGTAGGCGTTGCCAAGGCAAGCGGCGGCAGCTGGATCGCCGTCTACGAATCAGCCGACGGCAAGAGCTTTAAACTGGCGGACGCCGTCAGCGAGCATACCTGCAATTCTCCTTTCGGACTGGGTCTTTCCTCCCGTCCGAACGGTCATATACGGCTGTCCGAGGACAGAGACCATCTGCGCCTCCTTTACGCCTACGGCGACTCGGGATGGGCGGCGTGGAACACCCGCATCCATACGATCACCCTTACGCAATCAGACGGCAACGATATGGACGCCGAGCGCGCCAAACCCGGCTCGGGCATAGGCATCACCCGCGAGGAAGAACCGTTCGACTGGCAGGTGTGGACGATGATCCGCACCGAAAAGGATCTTTTCGTCATGGCCGCGGGAGACAAGCAGACCATGAAATTTTACCTCCGCGACCGCTACGTCAACGGTAAGGAGATCTCCCTGCGTAAAAGCGAAGTCACTCTGACCGGATACGACGAAAACGTCGTGACCTTTGAGGACGGCCGCATGATAGCGACGGGGGCCGGCGAGACTGACGTTACCGTCTGTTACAATGATCTGAAGCACGTTTTCCATGTGACGGTCACCGAAACAAAGACCGGCAGGAACGCCATTCTGTCGAAAACGACGGTGGTTCCCTCCGTCGACGCCTTTACGATCTATCTCGGCGAGAGAAGCGTCTACCGGCCGCAGATCCGCGTACGCGTCACAAAGGGCGACGGCTCCGTGAAAGAGCTGAACGTCAACGACGGGACCGAAAAGATCACGTACAAAAATTACGATGAAAATATCATCTCCGTAAACGAAAACGGCGTGATCACGGCGCGTGCCGCGGGAAGTACCGCGGTCACGGTGAAATACGGCACCTATAATCTGACGGTAACGGTCAAGGTGTCGGACGACCCGGCCGACGCCTTCTTCAAGCTGGGCGACGTTGACGATCTGAATTACGTGTCGCTTGATTTTTCCAAGGATATCGACCGTTCCGTTCTTTCTCACTTCAACAGCTGTGAAATGACCGCGACCGACGACGGTATGCGCGTCACGGTGAAGTCCGCAAAGACCAACCCCAACGCCACGGATCCCAGTTTCAAGATCGTCTACCAGGGCGCGCTCGATCCTGTCATGACCGAGAATTACAAGGCGGTACAGATCGTTTACCGCGTATCGACCGAAAACTCCGAACACGCGAGATCTTTTGAGATATTCATCGGCGCCGGCTCCGTCATGGACGCGCAGGGAGGCTATTCCACGTCGGCAAAGCTCGACTGCGACGGCGAATACCACACTCTTCGCATCCCCGTGTCCGCGCTGAAATTCTGGAAAGGACAGCTGAACGTCATCCGCTTTGACTTCTTCGAGGCGGCTCTTGACGGAGACGTTATGGATATACGTTCCATCTCCCTGGTCGAATGATCACCAAAACAAAGATCGCCGTTTCCCGCGGCCGCTGCGGCGACGACCGAAAAAACAGGTCAGACAAGAATAAACGCT
>JAGABQ010000167.1:0-4220 GCA_017614495.1 Clostridia bacterium | reverse complement strand
GCGCAGAAGGGCCGCGCGGCCGGTCTTCACCTGATTCTCGGAACGCAGAGACCGTCTGTCAACGTCGTTACCGGACTTATCAAGGCAAACGTCCCGTCAAAGATCGCCTTCCGTGTCTCGTCACAGACAGACTCCCGTGTCATTCTCGATATGGCGGGCGCCGAGAAGCTCATTGGACGCGGAGACATGCTTTACGCTCCGATGGGATCGTCCAAGCCGAGGCGCGTCCAGGGCGCGTTTGTCGAGAGCGAGATAGAGTCCATTGTTGATTTCATCAAGTCGCACAACGGCGACGAACCGGAATACGACGAATCGGTAATCGAGTCGATCGAGCGCAACGCCGCCGCCTGCGGCAACAAGAAGGGCGCGGCGGGAGGCGCGGCGCCTGTCGAGGAGGACGGCGAGGGCTCCGATCCCATGCTCAGACAGGCGATAGAGCTCGCCGTGGAATCCGGCAAAATTTCGACGTCGCTTATTCAGAGGCGTCTGTCGCTCGGCTACGGCAGGGCAGCAAAGCTCATCGACGAAATGGAAGAAAAGGGAATCGTCAGCGGACCCGACGGGCAGAAGCCGCGTTCGGTGCTTATTTCAAGACAGCAATATCTTGAAATGTACGTCTCGCGCGGCGAAGATCTCTGAGAAAGGACAACTCAATGGCAAAGAAAGAGATAAATCCCCGTCTCGGCAAGACGGGTGGACAGGCGGTCCTCGAGGGCGTGATGATGCGCACCGGCGAGAAATACGCCACGGCCGTGAGGAACGTAAACGGCGACATCTCGGTAAAGGAGGGGAGCTTCGTTTCTCTCCGGAAAAAGAGCAAAATCGCCAATTTCCCCCTTATCCGCGGCGTCGTTTCATTCGTGGAGTCGATGATATTCAGTTATAAGACGCTTTCCGAGTCCGTCGAGCTCTCGGGGATAGGCGACAGCGCCGAACCGGAGTCGAAATTCGACAAATGGCTGACCGAAAAATTCGGCGACAAGCTCATGCAGGTCGTCACGGTGATCGGCACGGTACTCGGGGTCGTACTCGCCGTCGCGCTCTTTATACTCGTACCGACGGCGATAACGGCGCTTATCGAAAAGCTGACCGGAACCGAGCTCGGGATATGGAAAAACGTCATATCCGGCGTTATAAAAATCATAATTTTCATTCTGTATATGCTCATCGTTTCTTTGCAGAAAGATATCAGACGCGTATTCGAGTATCACGGAGCGGAGCACAAAACGATATTCTGCTATGAGAATAACGAGCCGCTCACCGTGGAGAACGTAAAGAAAAACCGCCGCTTTCATCCCCGCTGCGGTACGAGTTTTATATTCGTGATACTGCTTATCGGGATAATGGTCAGCGTGATAGCAAATTTCTTCGTGAACACCTGGAGCTCGGTACCTCTCCAGTTCCTGACGAAACTGATCCTTCTCCCGATAGTCGTCGGGATAGGGTTTGAGTTTCTCATGTACGCGGGGAAACACGACAATCTGTTTACCCGTATCTGTTCCGCCCCCGGTCTCTGGATGCAGAGGATAACGACCAAGGAGCCGGACGACGGGCAGATCGAATGCGCGATCGAAGCGCTTTTCCGGTCTCTTCCCGAAGACGAGGCGCAGGCCGAGCGCGAAAAGGCGGGTCTCGCCGCCGATGATATCTCCGACGCGGAAAAAGAAAATCAGGAATAATTAAAAAACCGGTACGGCGAACGCCGTACCGGTTTTTTTGAAGGTTATAGTTTTGTCATCCGAGCCGCATCCACACGGCCATATCAGTCTCACCGCGGTTTGCGAAGGCAAAGTACGGTATAAGCTTTACGCGCGCCGGCACGGGACGGATCTTTTCGATGTCGTCAAAATACGCTTTATATAGGTAATCCGCGTCCGGGATGAATTCCCCGTCCACCGTGAGCGTCGGGAGGCCGCAGAAGGAATCGCTCTCCGTATCGGCGTTGAGGACGGGGGAGATCAGAAACCTCTCGGGCGCGTGACCGCCGTTGTCGACCCCCTCGTAGGCGTAGACGACCGGCCCGCGTTGTACCGCGCAGCAGCCGGCGCAGTCCGTCACTTCGGGATTCGCGAGCATGACGACCGGCTCCATCGAAAGCGAGAGCGTCAGCTCCCCGGGATCCTCGACGACGGCGTATCCATTTTCCGTCCTGTAGGGTGCGGACAGGGTGAACTCCCTGCACCATCCGGGTATGCGCAGACCGATCCGCTTAACTCCGCGGCATGAGATACGTATTTCCCCGCTTGAGGGGTAATCGGTCGCGACGCTGACTGTAAAACCGTCTCCGCGAACCGTCGCATTCATATACTGATCTATCATTACGGTGTCGCCGCAGGAACGGCAGACGTATCTTTCGAGAGAAGCGAGAACGCGCGTGACGTTTGGCGGGCAGCATGAGCAGTCGAAAACTTTCTGCCTCTCTGTCGCGGGAAAGCGCTCGGGATATTTCGTCGATGTGTTTTTTATCCTGTTGCGGACGTGTACAGACAACGGATTTTCGTAGAAAAACGCGTCTCCGGAGAGCGAAACGCCGGAAAGAAAACCGTTGAAGAGTATCCGCTCGACCGTGTCGGCGTATCTGCTTTCGCCTTCCGATTCGAGAAGTCTCTGAGCAAAGAACATGAGACTTATCGCGGCGCAGGTCTCCGCGTACGCCGTTTCGTTCGGGAGATCGTATGAGACGGTGAACGCCTCGCCCGAATGAGTCGATCCGATGCCGCCCGTTACATACATTTTGCGCTCGACTATATCGTCGTACAGGCGGCGGCAGGCGGCGCTGAGCGCCTCGTCTCCGGTAAGGGAAGCGACGTCGGCCATCCCGGTGTAGAGATATCCGGCGCGTACCGCGTGTCCGAACGCGCTGTCCATCTCCCTGACGGGCTTTTCGGACTGCGAATAGTTCGGATATACCCATTCGTACTGGGCCTCGCTTGCGTCTGTCCCGCGGGTGTCGATAAAGAATTCGGCGAGTCTGAGATATTTCTCATCCCCGGTACAGTTGTACATACGAACAAGGGCGAGCTCTATCTCTTCGTGGCCGGGAGTGGAAAACGCGGCCGACCGCTCGACGCGGAAAACCCGGTCGATGAGATCCGCGTATTTATCGACGCATTTCAAAAGACGGTCGTGCCCAGTTGCGCAGTAATACGCGACGGCGGCCTCCATGAGATGACCGGCGCAGTAGAGCTCGTGATTCGTCCGGTTGGTAAAGCGGTTTTCCGGCTCGATCGACGTGTAATACGAGTTGATATATCCGTCCTCCCACTGGTTGGCGGCTATCTCGTCTATGATATCCTCGACTTTTGACTCAAGCTCGGGATCCGGGTACTTGGCGAGGACGTAGGCGGCGCTTTCCACCCACTTTGCGATATCGCTGTCCCAGAAAATATGCGGCCGGTGCGGCTCGCCGTCTTTCCAGCGGCAGGCAAGCGCCTCGACCCTCCCCGTCTCGTAAAATCTGTCGTAAACCGCCGGGACGGTCACCTCGCGGTTCTTTTTCTGCATATCCGCCCAAAAGCCGCCGGTTATCTCTACGTTGTCAAATGTGAAATCCATACGTAGCCCACTCTTTCTGACGTCGTTGTCAATATTATATCGGATTGCGGCCGGGATTGTCAAGCGGGGCAGCCCGTGACGGAGATTTTTCTTTGCCGGCAGGAATTGCTTTTTAAGAAATGTTTACAGATTGTTATCCGAACGGGTTGACTTTTTCCGCATTTGTGATATAATAACGCCGTGCTCAAAACGCAAAAAGGACGGGAACCATGAATATACACATATTCCTTGACGGTCTGAAGCTCAGCGGCGTTTTCTGGATAATTTTCGCGCTTGCTCCGCTCGTGGCGGTTATTTTTCTTAAAATCCGCGACGCCGCGACTTACGACAGACTGTACGGCGTCGGAACAGGAAAAAAGAAAAAACATCTTCTGTCATATGTTCTGCTTTCACTCGCGGCGTCGGTCCCTGGGGTGTTGCTTCTCGGCATGAGTATTGCGTACAACCTTCACTATGAAAATATGCCTAGTGACGAACTTGTCGTTGTTCTCATCTTTGATTTACTCGGCGTAATAGTTGTTTTCCTTACCCATCCGGTGATGTGTCTTATTTTCGGGAAACTCGACCGGAAATTCAGAGGAAAGGTCGAACCGCCCGTCCCGGGGAAGGCGATTTCGTCGGTGAGGGTGCATAATTTTTTCCTCTCTATGTTTCCGTCTTTGTCG
>JAGABQ010000166.1:0-15218 GCA_017614495.1 Clostridia bacterium | reverse complement strand
TTGACTTTGTACGATACCTTTTCCGCCACTTTGACAACTGAATTTTTCGCTTCTTCGAGGTAAGACGAATCTCCCGTTATATCGTACGCCTTGAGCAAAATATCCGCATAAGTACCGATTTGCCACGGTTCGTACACCGTACCCAGAACGGGGACGTCCCGCTGAGTCGTTGACACCTTCCGGTACGGATCGATCCACTGGGACAGCACATAATTGCTGTTTTTCACGAGTTCGTCGAGACCCGACAGCGACGAGAGCATATTCGACAGGACAGCGGGGTTGAAGTCCTTGTCTTCCGCCGCCATTGACGAGCGGTAGGTCTCCTGGTGGAAGAAAAGATTCTGCCAGGGCATTTCGACGCTCGTCGGGTTGTTCACGTTATCTATCCGATTGTTGTATCGGAGTCCCCATCTGTAAATGTTCGTCTCGGGATCGTAATAAAACTGCATCGAATCCATCTTTGACGATACCATTTCGGCAACTTTGGGATCCCCCTTTATACGGTTGTACGCGGCGAGCGAGGCGAGCCAGTTGTAATTGCATGAGAAATCAGTATGAGTTCTGCGGTCAGCCTGCGAGTCGGAGGACTGCCGGTCGTAACTGACGTAATGGGTAGACGAGCGTGTGTCCGAACTCAGGATCGGGTCTCTCATATTCATGGAAACTTTGTTAAGGACTGCGTCCTCAAAAAGCGACCCGACCGTTCCGTTCGCGAATGATTCCCATGACAGCGCGACTGTTTCACTGTACTCCTCGCGGATTTTCGGGATATATCCCGCCTCGGTCGGATGGATCGAAGACATGACAAGCGCTTTTTTCGTAAGGCAGTCAAGACCTGTCCGTTTTGCCGAAATCCCCTCGTAGAGATAAAACGTCACGCGCATCGTCTCGCCAGACGGTACGGTCCCGCCGGATATTGGTCTCCCGCGGTTGTTTGTTCCGTAGCACAGACCGAGGACTGTGCTGTCACCGCGCACCGCCGCCGCGACGTATCCGTTTTCGGGAACGCGGTAGATGCCGTTTCTCATCCAGCTCATGTCGCTGTAATCCACGAAAATCACGGCCTCGCGGCCTTTGTCCCAGAGATACGCGGAAGGCATGCCGATTCCGACAGAATCGTATCCCCACATGTTGCCGTATATACCCACGGGCGCCTGGGCATACGTAACCTCGGCTTTGCCGCTCATGGTCAGTCCTATGTCCCTTTTAATCAGGAAATAATCATTTTTCAGGTTGATCGTCAGATCAAAACTGATCAAATCATTTTCTTCAAGAGCGACGCAGGTAAGCGTGAAGGGAGTCTTTTCACTTCCTCCTTTAAGGATAACCGCGTTGTTTCCCTTAATTTTCGCCATTTCCCACGTCTTTATTCCCCCGATTTCCGGAACTATAGGCAGGCATCCGTCGAAAACGGGAATCCAGTCGTCGTCTCTGAAGACGTACGTGACGATCTGTTTTTCACCGTCACCGTTTTCCGAAAGAGCCAGCGCCTGTTCTCCGCAAGTCAGTATGACCGAGCCGGGTTTCCCGGTTTTGATATTATCGTATAGGTCGCTGACGTTCGCGCTGTTCTTCGTTCTCGTGACGTCCGACGGAGTGAAAACGGGAGTTTTTCTGAGCCAGAACGCGTCGCTGTCAATGTCATCAGAAATGTTACCGGGCTCCGTGCCGGTGCATGCGGCCGCAGCCACGGCGGCTGTCAGCAGAATTATCAAAGCGAAAAAACGAATCAGTTTTCTGTGCATTTTAAGTTGCTTTGTACAGGCATAACGCCTGCGGGATCAATAATTTTCAATGAGCTCGTCAACTATTTCCTGCAGACTTGCGAGTTGTCTCGAGCCCTGTCCGGCCCATATCCTCTCGAAGTTTGTGTTGCCGCTCGCAACCATTTCCCCTACGATCCAGGCATAACCCTTGGCGTTGATGTAAGCGAAATCATAAGTTCTCGCGTCGAGAAGGGTGTCGAGGACTTTTTTGGACTGTTCGTCCCTGGTCCCTTTTTCCTGGAGCGTTACGTCGTAATATGCCGGCCTTACGGTTTTGTATGAATGTTCGCAGAGCGCCGAGAGCACGTCAGATGTGAACTCGGTTTTTTTACTTGTGTTGAACGGGAGGACCATTATCGGTGCGGCGCCTCCGACGTGAGTCACATAGTTTTTCTGCTGTTCATCAAATTTCGGGTAGGGAATAACGCCGTAGTCGGCCTCCATCGCGCGGAGATACTCGAGGTTGTAAAGGGTTATCGCGCAGATGAACACCTTGTCGTCCTTGAAAAACACCACGTCATCGAGAAGCTCGACGCTCTGGTCGGCTGTGCCGGAATCGAAAAATTCCTTCAATTTCTCAAGCAGAGTGAGGGTTTTGGTCTTGCTTATGTTGACCTCATATTTTCCGTCTTTGATCCTTGCCTGGACGAGACCCGTCGCAAAGGGCCAGTTCATTGCCATTGAGTGCTTGTCTGCAGCATAACCGACGATATCGTCACCTATTGTATAAAGTCCGTCGGCGTTCAGGTCTTCCTTACCCCTGTTAGCCAGCGCTATGAAGCTGTCAAGCGTCCAGTTGCCGTCGGCGACCTCTTTGTAAATGTCTGTGTCTATGTTGAATTTGTCATACAGACGCTGGTTGTACACCATTCCGACAATTGCCTCTATTTCGCTTATGAGGATAGAGCCGGACATGACGGGAAGATGTCCGTTGACCGCTAGTCCCTGAATTGCTTTCCTGTTCCACCAGGGTTTGGAGAGATCGATATCCAGCTCGTTCCAGTCGCGTGCGTAGCCCAGTGTGACGAGATTCATGCATCCGTGCTGATAAAGGTTGAAAACGTCCCATTCGCTGTCTCCCGAGATTACGCAGGTGATGGCGTCGTTTATGGGATCTGCGGAAGGAAATTCGGTTATCGTGATGCCGAGATAACTCTCGATAGCACGGTTCCTTTTAAGAACTGCTGCGTAAATCGGGTCGGAATCGTCCTCTGCGTCCGGGAGTATTTCCTTGCAGTAGCGTTCCGAGCTGCCTATCGTCAGGAAGCCGAATGTCGCGCCGTCGTAATCCTTTTTGTCCACGGAGTCTATAAGTGATTGCCCTTTGGCATCCGTTCCGGGCGTTTCATGAGTCTCGGTCGTTTCGCCGCCGGTGTTTCCTCCGCACGACACCAGCGCCGCTAAGGCAAAAACCATCGCTGACAGCAGACAAAGGAATCTCTTCTTCTTTATTTTTCTCATTTTGACACCTCCGGTTGTTTCATTAAAGGTTGAAAGCTTTTAACTTTTTGATTTTGTCTGGAAGATTTGTCGCAATCTCGACGGTCTCGTACGGGTCTATCCACATGCACCCGTCGTCGGGACGGAGGACGTCGGAGTATTCCGGGCAATCGAAGTTTACGCACACCGCAGGAACCGCCGAACGGTTTGTTATGACGACCGCTCCGTCCTTTGTTTCAAGTGAGAGCTTTGTCTTCGGAAGTGTGAACAGGCATCCGCGCTTCTGCTCATAATTGGCAAAATACCAACTGCGTGAGACCTGTTTCTCGTCCCGAAACACGCTCGCGACGACAAACAAAGGCACGCTCGAAGTTATTTCGCTGCCGAGTCGTAGCTCTGCTATGCGCTTTTTATTTTCGCTGATGCCGGATACGTCATATTTTTCGCAGATCACTTCCTTAAGATCCGAGTTGAAGACCTTGACTTTGACAGTGTCCGCGCCTTCTCCGTTTTCGTTGTAGTACCACACGGGAAGAGAATATCCGTTGCCCCAAAGATTGAGCGAGTTGAAGATCACAGAAGCGCAGACCGGAGCGAACGCGTCCGAGACAAAGAACGATCCGAGCTTCTGCGTCCCGTACCAGTCGACTGTCGACCATGAAGCGGCCGGATACGGATCGTTGAGCTTGTACATTATCGCACCGGTGCATTCAGGAAACCTGCTGCGCGCTCGTTCGAGCGTGTGACGGACTCCGACGACCTGAGCAAGCTGCGACCCGATTACGCTGTTCTCAAGCGAATCTCGGCTTATGAATCTCTCAACGTGATTTTGTTCACGGCGCACGTCCCGCGCCTCGTTGAACCGCGGTGTGTGATGGGCGATAACCGAATCATCGGGGATGTTCCAGCTTCCCTTTGACTGGCCTTCAATCCTTTTCAGCTCCTCGTCCGGAGTGAATTTCTTTATGGATTCTATATTCGGCCAGCAGTCGACGCCGAATTCTCCGAAGAAGGTCGCCTCCATCATCATGTTGGTCTGGGGATCCTGATATCCCCAGCTGGCGCGGTAGTCATGCACGCTCCCTCCGTACGGCTCCTGGCGGTGCCACGGGCGCGTGCCGTCAAGTTCAAGCGTGAGTTTGCCTATCGCGTTGAGATTTGCGGGGTCGTATGCCGGGTCGCTGTCTTCGAGTGACGCTCTTCCTTCGTTTCCGCCGCACCAAAGAACAAGCGACGCGCGGTTGCGGAGCCGCTTTGCACCCCGTTCTACGGTTTCGAGAAGGATTTCCGCCGGCTGGCATACGAAAGAGTCCCACGCGGTCGGCCACTCCTGGAATACCATGATTCCGAGTTCATCGCACAAGTCGTAGAATTCTTCTGTTTCAACGAGTCCGCAGCCCCAGGCGCGGATCATGTTCACGTTCTGCTTTTTCGCAGCGATAAGGAATTTTTCATATCTGTCTTTTGTAAAGCGCATAAGTGCGTCGGTCGTGCACCATCCCGTGCCTTTTATGAACGTCGGCGTTCCGTTTATTGAAAAGAGCCAGTTATAGAGGGTCGGATCGTTCTTGCCGACGGGGAGCATTTCAATCGTTCTGATTCCGAAACGGGCAGAATACGTGTCCGTGACTGTCCCGTTGACCGAGCACGTAAGGTAAAGTGTGTAAAGATTCTGTTTTCCCGAGCCGCTCGGATACCAGAGCCGTGGATCTTTTATTCCGAACTCGACGGTGTCGTTCGTGTTCACCTCGGTATCGAACTCAAGGAACTGCCGTTCTCCCTCAAAATTGTACGGCTCTACCAGACATTCCACATGCGCGGTCTTCACTGAGCCGGATTTTACGTTGCAGGCGAGCCGCATCGTGCCGTCCGTTGAAACGGTCGTGATGAAGGGCGAGTCGAACTCCGCATCGGGGACACGTGTGAGGACGACGCTTCTCCAGATACCCAGTCCGGGGATATTTGCATAATGCCAGCCGTATGTGCAGTTGAATGTTGCGGTATCGACCCAGCCGAGGTTCATCCACGGCTTGTGCTCGACGCCGAAATTAGGCATTTCTCCGGGTTTGCGCGGTCTGTCGGGTGCTCCGTAAAGCAGGACCGTGAGGACGTTTTCCCCCTCTTTTGCAATTCCGGTAACGTCGAAATCAGGTCCGCCGAACATGCCTCTGTGCGCCCCGAGCAGAACTCCGTTGAGCCAGACTTTGCACCTCTCGCAGACTCCGAGAAAGGAAAGGCGCAGCTTTGATGCGGCGTCGCCCGCGCCGAGGGAGAATCTTTTTCTGAAAGTATAGTCTCTCGTGCTTGCAAAGTGGGCGAGGGCGTCGTTTTCCGCGTAATATGGATCCGGAAGGAGCCCCGCGTTCATAAGGGCACAGTGGACGCTCCCCGGCACCTCGGCGGGAACTGCGTTCTCAAAAGTGCAGTTTGTCCCTTCGCCGGACTGTTCCATTTCCCAGATTCCGTCAAGCGGAATGCTTTTTTCGACCGGAGCAAAACACTTTCCGGATATGCCGGTTTGCAGTTTTCTCGGGCAGTCCGAAAATGGGCTGTACCCGGGTTTCAGATACTTTTCTTTTTCCAGTAAGTCGAGACTGAGTCCGTCCATAACGCTGACCTCATTTCACGGGGGTATAGTATAAAACAATTATATCGCTTGGTTTTGCGTTTGTCAATATTTTTTTTCGGGAGAGACAAAAAAAGCCCTAGGACGGTTGACAAAACGAAAACAAAGCGATATAATAAGAAAGTAAGCAAAAAAGGAGTCTGCAAAAAATGTTGATTTACGGCGCCGGCGCTCTGACGGATCTCAAACTGCTTCCGCTCGACCAGGATTATTCGAGAATTCACTACGAAGGGAGCATCGACAAAGCAGGAAAAAACGCTGACTGGGACTGGCATCTTTTCGAGGATGAAACGCATAAAGGCGAGTGGGTATTGTTTGACGCGGAGGGTCCGGGCTGCATATTGAATTTTACACAGCACAGGTATCCTACGAGCAAAGAGCCCACTTTCAGATTCTATTTTGAGGGGGAGTCCGAGCCGAGGTTCGAGATAAAACACTCCGAATTCGGAGAAAAGTATCCTTTCATTGAGCCTGTTGCTTCGCGATACGTTGGCCCGGTAGATTCCGGAAGAGGGCCGATTCGCGTCGTTCGCAGTTTCGTGCCGATGCCTTTTAAAAGGCATTGCAGAGTCACCAGCGACGTGTATCTCGAAGATTTTGACAAGTCGCGCGGTGGCGGCGGCTGGGGTCACGTCATATGGCAGTCATATCACAACGGCGGGGATGTGCTTGAGACTTTCAGTCCCGATTCGGACGTCACTCCGATAGTTGATCTGTGGAAGAAAACGGGAAGTACCGACATCATCCCGTTTGAAAGAGAAAATGTGAAGACCGGCTTCACGGAAATCGATCCCGGAGAGGTAAAAAATCTTTTTGAGACAAAAGAAGCCGGGCTTGTATCGGGAATTAGACTTTTCATCAAACAATTCCGGCCGGAGTTCCTCCAAAACGTTACTGTATCGGTTTGCTTCGACGGGAGCGACAAGCCGCAGATCCTCTGTCCGCTCGGCGCGTTTTTCGGGAATGAGCTGGGTTTTCACGACACAAAGACCCTGATGTCGGGTTTTATGACTGACGGGACCATGTATTTTAACTGGCCGATGCCTTTCGCAAACGGGTGCATCGTACAACTGAAGAATAACGGAGACGGCACGGTCAAAATCCCGTTTTATTCGGTCAGATACACGGACGAGTACAATGATCTTTACTTTTCGAACCCGTACGGTTTGCTGCACACCTCGGAATACAGTGAAAGGAAGCATTCCCCCGGTCGCGACAGCATTATCGGCGAAATCAGGGGAAGCGGTCATCTTGTGAGTTCGGTGATTACGGCGCACGGCATTCTGCCAGACGTCGCTTCGTGCGAAGGGAACGTGAGAGTTCATATCGACGGCTGCCGCACCCCGTCGATGGACAGCGACGGGTCGGAGAGTTATGCCAGCTACGGCTGGGGATTCCCGACTCCGCCGGAATCCAATCCCGCAAGTTGCTATGACGGGACAAAAGACTACATGCACTGGTGTGAAAAACGCGACTGCATGGGTGATCCGTACTTTTTCGGCCGGTCACTGCGGTTTGGGATAGAATCCGGGGAGTTCAACAACAGGCATATGGAACATTCCGGAGTGCTGTTCTGGTACGGTCGGGATTCCGAAAAAGCGGTTGATCTTGCGGATTTCAGAGGAAGAATCCCGGCGGCAGGAGAACACGGCCGCGCAATACTGACATCCGTGTTTGAGTCCGACGACGACGATAAGCCGGAAGAGTTTTCCGGGTACGCGGGATCCGCGGTTGAATTCATCGTTGACATACCCGAAAGCGTCGGAACTGTGGTGCTGAGAAGAGTTGCCGATCAGACAAACGGGCGACAGTATGCGGAGGTGTACGTGGACGGGGAACATGTCTCGGAATACGGGTGGTATATGCCGGATTCGAACGGTATCAGGAAACTGTTCGAGGATGAATTCGTAATCCCCGGGAAATATACCGCAGAAAAACGCTCCGTAAAAATTTCCTTACGGCCGACCGGAAAATACGGCAATAAGTTCTTTTCGGTGCTCGATCTGAGGGTCATAGGATACAGACGGTAAGAAAAAGATATGAAAAAAGTAATTGCAGCGCTCATCGCCGTTCTGCTGCTCGCATACTGCGCCCCCGGAACGGTAACGGAGGATACGGCTCCTGTTTCGGCGGGTGCCGAAGGATCATTTGTTTCGGATCCGGTTTCCGATACCTCTTCATCTCCGGCCACTGAAACGAAAGAAAACCCGAATATGGGCAAAAGCGGACTGAAACGTGACTCCGTGGTGGTTTTCACGGGGGACTCGATACTTGACGACTGGCGAAACGACAGGAACGATCCGACGAGTCTCGGGAAGGCCGACGGACCGGCGCATATGTTCAGTCTTTACTTGAATGAAAACTATCCGGACGACAACATTACCGTGTACAACACCGCCTATACCGGATATACGGTCCAGATGTTGTATCAGAAATACGAGCAGTACATAACGGATCTCAATCCCGACTACATCGTCATGTACATAGGGACGAATAACGCCTGGCATGACAGCAGGGACATGGAACTGGTTGAAAAGGATTTCAACACTCTTCTCGACGCAGTGTGCGCGAAGACAAACGCCGAAGTGATACTCATGGAGCCCTATTTATTCGAGTCGGATATGAATTTCACAGCCGGTGTCCCTCTGAACACGTATGTGGGAAGAATGGCCGAAATATCCGATATGGTTTGCCGCACAGGCGCGGAAAGGGGTTTTCCCGTCATTTACTGCCGTGAGCTGTTTCGGATCGCTATGGAAAAATACGGCTACAAATATACAAGAGAACTGACGTCAGACGGCATACATCCGAGAAAAACAGGTTATCGCATACTGTTTGACGCGTTGATGGCGGAAATGAAAATCAACGGCTATCAGCCGAAATATAAAATCGACGTTGATTCGTACAGGTCAAAATATCTAAATCGAGGTGATGCATCATGAAAAATTACGTCGGTGTTTGCCTGATCGGAGCCGGTCGGGCGGGCATGATCCATGCAAGGAACTATATTGCGAACGTTCCGTTTGCAAAGATAGTCGCGGTCGCGGAGCCGTTTGCCGAAACGAGAGAGGCGGCGCTTCGCGAACTCGGGATCGGGAACGGATATGAAAGTTTTGAAGAGGCACTAAAAAATCCCGACGTCGACGCCGTCATCATCGCTACACCCACTAAATATCACAGAGACGCATGCGTTGCGGCGGCAAAGGCAGGGAAACACGTATTCTGCGAGAAGCCGATGGCTATGACGGTAGATGAATGCGACGATATGATAAAGGCATGCCGTGAAAACGGAGTAAAACTTCAGCTCGCCTTTATGAGGAGATTCGATGCGTCTTTCCGTGCGGCGAAGTCAAGGATCGATGCCGGCGACATAGGTGACGTTGTCCTGGTGAAATCAAATACAAGGGGTCCCAATCAGCCGAAACCGTGGATGTACGATATCAGCAAAAGCAACGGACCGCTTGCCGAGGTGTGCAGCCACGACATAGATTCCCTGAGATGGTTCACGGGAAGCGAATACAAACGCGTTTACGCGGTGGGAGCGAACTACCGCTGTCCCGACGCAAAAGCGGAATTTCCGGATTTTTACGACAACGTCATAATGTCATGTGAATTCGAAAACGGAATGCAGGGACAGATCGACGGAGCACAGTACGTAAAATACGGTTATGACGCAAGGGTCGAGATACTCGGTACGGACGGTCTGATTACTCTCGGTTCGACGTACGCTAATTCGGTCGTTGTTTTCAAAAAGAACAAAATCGCCGAGGCAGAGCACGTCACCGGATGGCAGAGTCTGTTCGCCGAGGCGTATCTTGAAGAGGACCGGCACTTTATCGATTGCGTTCTGAACGATAAGGAGCCGTCCGTGACCGGGCACGACGGTAAAATGGTCGTCAAAGTGGTCCTCGAAGGAAACCGCTCGATCAGAGAACACAGGATAGTCGATCTGACTTCGGAGTGAGGTTTATGATGAAAGCATTGAGATTTTACGGACCGGGAGAATTTGATCTCAAAGAGATTGATGTGCCGTCATACGGGGACGGGGATATCCTTCTTAAGGTCAAGGCGGCAGCAATTTGCGGCAGTGATATCCGCATGATATACAACGGATACAAAGGCGTATCAAGGGAAACACCGAGAACTTACGGTCACGAGATAGCGGGTGTGATAGAAGCATGCGGAAAAAACGTCACAAAGGAATATAGACCTGGTGACGCCGTTGCCGTCGCTCCCAACATGGGCTGCGGAGTCTGCGATATGTGCGTATCCGGAAATACACATCTGTGCGCCGAGTATAAGGCATTCGGGATCAATATGGACGGCGGTTTTGCCGAGTACGTCGTTGTCCCGGAGATCGCGGTGCGCCAGGGCAACCTCGTCAAGATCAGCGTGAACGAAAAATTCAGCTTTTCCAAGGCTGCCATCGTGGAGCCGCTGTCCTGCGTGTTCAACGGATTCGAAAAATTGAATATAAGTCCGAACGACTCGGTACTTATAATCGGGTCCGGTCCGATCGGAATAATGCACGCGATGCTCGCAAGAATGGCCGGCGCGTCAAAGATTATCGTCAACGATCTCAGCGAATCAAGACTTAAAACCGTCGCCGAGTTCGATCCGTTTTTTGTAACTTATTGCGGAGACGATTTAAAGGGTTTCGTGATGGATCAGACAGGCGGCAGGGGAGTTGACGTATGCATCACGGCCTGTCCCGCTCCGTCGGCTCAGGCAATGTCGCTCGAGCTCATGGCAATGAACGGAAGGATCAATTTCTTCGGCGGTCTTCCCGCGGGCAAGGACCGCGTAGAACTTCTGACAAATTTGATCCACTATAAGCAGCTGGTCGTCACCGGCAGCGCAAGGGCGTCGCTGAGACAGTACAGGACTTGTATGAGACTCGTGGAAAGCGGCGTGCTTGATATCGACAGGATAGTCACGGCTGAGTATCCGCTTGAAAAATATGAGGAAGCCATCTCGAACGCGAGACAGGGCATCGGACTAAAGAACGTATTTGTATTCTGAAAGGAGCACGGTAATGAGCAACAAGATCGGAATTTACTTCGCGTACTGGACGCATGAGTGGGATGGGGACTTCATCTACTACATCAACAAGGTAGCACGTCTCGGATTCGATACGCTTGAGATCTGTCCGGCTAACCTGGTCGATATGTCCGTTCAGGAAAGAAGAAAGATAAAAAAGGCCGCAGACGACGCGGGGATTGACCTGACGTACTGTATAGGTATACCTGGACAGTACGATATTGCATCCGAAAATAAAGAAACGCAGAGGGCAGGCGTGGATTATCAGAAAAAACTGATCGACGTCGTAAACTCAATGGACGGAGAGTATATCGGCGGTATCCTTTACTCATGCTGGCCCGGGGCTTTCACAGCCGGGATAACCGACAAGAGCGCTTTCTGGGATCGTTCGGTCGAAAACATGAAGAAGATCGCCGGATATGCCGAAAAAAACGGCGTCACGCTCTGCATGGAGGTCGTGAACAGATTCGAACAGATTCTCCTGAATCAGGCGTACGAAGCCGTACAGTATTGTAAGGACGTTGACAGTCCTTCATGCCGCATACTGCTCGACGCATTCCACATGAATATAGAAGAGGACGATTTTATCGAAGCAATAAAGACCGCCGGCTCGTATCTGAGCCATTTCCACATCGGTGAGACCAACCGCAAAACGCCGGGGATGGGCAAAATGGACTGGGATTCGATCTGCAAAGGCCTGAACGCCGTCGGATATACCGGACATATCGTTATGGAGCCATTTGTCAAAATGGGCGGCACCGTCGGAGGGGACATCAAAATATGGCGCGATCTTTCCGGCAGTTGCGACGAGCGTGGACTGGATAAAATGGCGGAAGGTGCCTGCGCGTTCATAAGAAGAAAACTTGAGGAGAACCGTTGAAATGAAGAAGATCAAAGTCGGGATAATGACCATGTCGGACGGCAGACAGCATATCCACGACGATATGCTGGAAACCAATCTGAAATATCAGGATTCCCTCGCGAAGGCCCTCGAGGCCACCGGGGAGATTGAGGTTGTCGTTGCGGAGCGTGTGATCAATTCCAACACTGCTGCAAAAGAGGAGGCCAAGAGGCTGCTCGAATCCGGCGTCGAGATGACGATATTCAACTACGCAATATGGTGCTACCCGCAGTTCAGCGTAGTCGCTGCCAATTTTGCTCCCGGACCGTTCATACTGTTCTCGAATCTCCATCCCGAAAAATGCGGCATGGTCGGAATGCTCGCGGCATCCGGTTCGCTTAATCAGCTCGGGATCAAGCACACGAGGATATGGGGGAGCATAGAAGACAGCACGGTCTTTGAAAAGGTGTTCAATTACATCAAGGCCGGTGCCGCGGTCAAGCGCCTTCGCGGGTTGACCTTCGGCAATTTCGGGGGCAGACCGCTTGGAATGTACACTGCGGTATCGAATCTCGAGCAGTGGCAGAGGATGTTCGGCATAGACGTTGAAAACATCGAACAGGAAGATATCGTCCGCGCGGGAAACACAATCGACGCCGGAAGAGTCGAAAGCGCACTTTCGTGGCTTGAAGAAAACTGCGGAGAAATCGGGTACAACGGGACTAATCTGACTCGCGGCAAACTCCGCACCCAGATCCGTTCGTATTTCGGACTCAGGAAAATCATTGATGAGAAAAAGCTCGATTTCATCGGGATAAAAGCGCACGGCGATGTGACGGAAAATTACGTGACGATGGACGTTGCCGAGGCGTTCCTCAACGATCCTTACGATATGGAAGGACCTCACGAGCCGATAGTCGCCGCTACCGAGGCGGACATGGACGGCGCTTTGACCATGCAGATCTTCAAGCATCTGAGCGGCAGTCCCGTACTGTTTGCGGACGTGAGACATTATGACGGAGAAAACAATATCTGGTATTTCTCAAATTCGGGTACTCACGCCACGTTTTTCGCCGGCGGCTCTTACGACCCCGCCGATAACCTGAAAAATGTCAAGCTTCTGCCCGAAACTGTTGATTACCCCGCCGGAGGTGCGTCGGTCTGGCATATAGCGCATCCGGGAAAGGTCACGCTCGCACGGCTTGCGAGACGCAACGGTGAATACCGGCTATCGATCGTTCCGGCCGAGATAGTCAGATTCGACGAGGCGACAGATGAACGTCTGAGCAAGGTAGCGACCCCGCAGTGGCCCGTTGCGTTCACACGTCTTGAAGTAGACGCGGATTATTTTATCTCAAAATTCCCTTGCAATCACATCCACGGAGTATACGGCGATTACGTCGATCAACTCATTGCCGTGGCCGAGATCCTCGGGATTGAGTATGAGATATTCAGATGATTCGTGAACCGAAAAAAACAGTAATATTTTTATTAACCGCCGTCTTGATGCTTGCCAGTGGCTCGTCCTGCAGAAACGGAAACGACGTTCCCGGCAGTGATAGCACCGCTGAAAGTCGGGACAGCGGGACAAAGGAGCCGTATGATATGTCGATGAGTCTTGACTGGAAAGAGATCAACAATTACCTTAAACCGGAAAGCAAACCGTTTTCCGACGTAACGCGGGAACTGACGCTCGAAAAGACGGGCGCGCACGTCTCTGAGACTGATAAATACATATCGCTCGACGGTGTTTGGGAAATGGAGCAGAGCAGTCTCGGGAAAAGTTGCGAGTTCAACGATGCGATAGACGCCGTGGTACCGGGAAGCGTTCACACTGCGCTTATCGCCGCCGGCAGACTGTTGAACGACAAAGGCGAACCGGTAACCGACCCGTACGAGGGTGAAAACGATAAGTTCGCAAGGGCTGCGAGCGTAAAGGATTATACCTTCAGGAAAAAGTTCACGCTTTCAAAGAGCGATTCGGAGAGTGCCCTCAGACTTGAGTTCGGGGGCGTCTGCGAGCACTGTATGGTCTGGATAAACGGCAAAAGGCTCGGCATGCACCGCGGAATGTTCGGAGGACCGGTATTCGACATCACGGGTAAAGTCCGTGAAGGTGAAAACGAGATCATCGTCCTCCTGTACGGCGCGCCGGACAGAGCGAGGAAGCCCGGCGAGATGCCGACGTTTTTCGGCGGCGGGAATCCGTGGCTGAACCTCGGCTGGATAGACACCGCAACGTTCAACTGCACGTACGGATGGCATTACGCCGACATTCCCGGACTCGGAATATGGAGGTCGGTGCGTATCGTGCGGGTACCGGAGGCGGAATTCGATTCTCCTTTCATCGCGACGGTCTCAACAGACGGGAGCATGAAGCTTTCATGTCCCGTCATATCGGATTTTGCTGAGAGCGTTACCGTTCGCGGGGAAATTGTTCCGTACAATTTTGAAGGCGGGTCGTATTCATTCGCGTTCAACGCAAAACCGGGAGAGGACGTCACGTATACGTTCAGGATCCCCGATCCGCATCTGTGGACGCTGAACGGGCTTGGGGATCAGAATCTCTATACTTTGCGTCTTAACTGCGTTGTCGGGAACGAGGTTACTGATTTTTACACCGCAAGGTTCGGTATAAGGACGATCGAAATGCTTCCCGTGTCGGATTCCGACGGTAATATTGTCGCCGATCCGGGAAAATATAACTGGACATTCTGTCTGAACGGCGAGCCTGTATTCATCAAGGGCACCGGCTGGTGCACCATGGACGCCCTGATGAGATTCACGAAGGAAAGATACGATCAGTTCCTTTCCGCGGCGAAACTCCAGAACGTCAATATGGTTCGCGCCTGGGGCGGGGGACTTGTTGAGACAGACGAATTTTACGATCTCTGCGACGAGTACGGCATAGCGGTATTTCAGGAATGGCCGACTGCCTGGGATTCGTACGTTTACCAGCCGAAAAACGTCCTTCTCGAAACAGTCGAACTCAACGTTAAGCGTTTGAGGAACCGCGCGTCGCTCCTTCTGTGGTGCGGCGGGAACGAAGGCAAAGCGTCGCTTGAAGATGACGATCCGGCTTTCGACCCCACGGTCCTCAATCTTATGGGTAAACGGACTCTTGAGCTGGATGATACCCGGCCGTGGCACCGTCAGGAGCCGTACGGAGGCAGTCTGCACAATTACGATGCAAGCTGGGGCGGGCAGAATCCGCAGGTCAACCTGCGGCTGACTTCCACATTTTTCGGCGAATTCGGCGTTGACTGCTGGCCGAACGTTGAATCCATAAAAAAGTTCCTTCCCGGGGACGAACTTGCGTTCTATGAGAGTTCTGCCGGTGATGGCTTCGGAATTTCACCCGATTCGGTGCTTGCGCATCATACGCCGATGTTCAACAAGGCGGGAGACCTTAACAGGGAGCAGCAGCACGTCGGTCTTTTTACCGACGGGAAATCGCTCGAAAAGTGCGTGACGGGCTCGCAGCTTGCGCAGGTAGTCGGCGTCC
>JAGABQ010000165.1:0-4348 GCA_017614495.1 Clostridia bacterium | reverse complement strand
TGCCGTTCATCGCGATGATCGCCGGCGCGCTGTTCGGCAAATCGCCGCTCATCGCGACCTCGGCGTACTTTATCGGCATGGCCTCGGTCATCGTCTCGGGTATCATGCTCAAAAAGACGAAGCGCTTCGCCGGGGAGCCTGCGCCCTTCGTCATGGAGCTCCCGGCGTATCACATGCCGACCCTCGGCAACGTCCTCCGCTCCATGTGGGAGCGCGGCTGGTCGTTTATCAAGAAGGCCGGGACGATAATCCTGCTCTCGACGATTGTCGTGTGGTTCACCTCGTTCTTCGGCTTTGTTGACGGGACGTTCCGCATGCTCGGCGAGGAAGAGCTCGAACACTCCATCCTTGCCGTGATCGGCGGCGCCGTCGCGTGGATCTTCGCGCCGCTCGGCTGGGGGACCTGGCGCGCAGCTGTGGCCTCGGTCACCGGCCTCGTAGCCAAAGAGAACATCGTCGGCACGATGGGCATCCTCTACCGCACGGGCGAGACGACGGTCTACCGCTCGCTTGCCGCCGCGTTCACGAAAGTCACGGGCTTCTCCTTCCTCGTGTTCAACCTCCTCTGCGCGCCCTGCTTCGCGGCTATAGGCGCGATAAAGCGCGAGATGAACAACGCGGGCTGGACGTGGTTCGCGATCGGCTATCAGTGCGGGTTCGCCTACGCGATCGCCCTGATGGTAAATCAGTTCGGAAATCTCTTCACGGGGAACCTCACCGGCGCGCTCAATATTATCAGCTTCACAGCCGCCGTCCTTCTCCTCGGGCTGATGGTATACATGCTGTTCTTCAAGAAGTACAAAGAGGCGACGAAGCTCGAATATTCGGGACTTAAAAAATAACTGAAAGGGAGCAGGGAAATGGAATGGCTTGCAAATAATATCGGCACGGTGATCATCGTGCTCGTCCTCGCCGCAGTCGTCGCCGGGATAATTCTCGGGATGATACGGGACAGGAAAAAGGGCAGGCCCGCCTGCGGGGGCTGCGGAGGCAACTGCGCCGCCTGCGGGCTGTGCTCCGCGTCGAAGAGCCCCGGGCAGACCCCGGGGGAGAACAAAAACAGCTGATAACCGGCGGGACTTTCCTCCTTTCACCCCCGCCGAAAATAAACAAATCCGGCCGCCGGTAAACTCTCACCGGCGGCCGGAGATTTTATTTATGTGTCAGATAAGCCCCGCGGCGAGCTTAACGCACTTATACGCCCCGTCGTAGTAGCCCGAGGCTTTGAGGGCGTCGATCCTGTCGCATATATGGGGGATGATCTCCCTGTCGGAGAGCAGGCGGTCGAGCTCGGCGCATACGTCCTTTTTCGTAGGATATTCGGCCGTCGAGTCGCCGAACTCGCGGCCGTGGACCGCGCCGTACACCTCGTGCCCGCCTATGTGCCTCATAAAGAGCTTAGGCACTGGATAGTACACGAGCTCGCTCGGCTTGGTCACGAGCAGGTCGCAGACCGGCATGAGCAGATTCGTCGAATAGACCGCGCGGAAAATGTCGTCGTCGCATATCAGCGTGACGCCGTCGGCGCCGCCGTTCCTTATCCCCGCGGCGTAATCCGTGAGGCCCTCGTAGTCGTTGCGGAAACACTTGACGAGCGCCCTGTCGCCTATGAACGCTTTGAACTCGTCAAAGACCCTGCCGTGGTCCCCCGTGTTGAGGAACAGCGCGACCTTGCCGGCCCTGACGAGGGGGATGAGGTGGTCGATCATCGCGCGGAAGAGCTTTGCTCCCGCTCCGGCTCCGCCGACGCCCATGAGTATCCTGAGCGGCTCGCCCGAGGCGATGCGCTCTTTTCTCAGGCGGTTGTCCTCTCCGAGGTCGGCGAGCAGCTCGTGATCGACGTAGCAGCCGACGTCGTAAAGCCCGCTTTCCGGTATGCCGCGGAGGGGCTTTTTCGAAAAGCCCTCGAGCGTCTTGTAGCCCATATAGGCAAACGGCGTCTGGACCGTGTGTATCGCGCCCTCCGAGAGGTGGAGCCCCATCGGCCAGTTGTCGGGGATGGCGTTGACGACGCGGGTCATGCCGGCATGTATCGCCCCCTGAGCCGGCCAGACGTGGGTCGCTATGTACGGCGTGTCTTTAGGTATATTCCGGAAAATCGGGACGAGGAGCTCGCTGTTTTTCTGATCCTTTGCGTTGTACGTTATCTTTTTGAAGCCCTCGCTGTTGAGCGGCTCCCACACGAGCCTGTTGAAGAGGCGCGATTTCTGGGATATGCGCGAGGCGAGGGAGTACATGTCGTTCTGCTCGCGTATCATCTTTGAGCCCGTAGCGTCGAAGGAGGCGAGATCGAGCCAGAAGGGATCGAAGCTGAGCGCCCTCGCGCACGACGCCATCGCCATCGAAATACGGTAGTGGCCGAAGCCCATGCGGATGTTGCCGACGATGAGCGGCTTCGGCCCGAAATCGGCGTCCCCGTCCCCGAGAACGACGTTTTTCACCCCCATATGGGAGAGGGTGTCGATGTCGGAAAAGGACAGACGGTAGTCCTTTTCGCTGTCATCGCCGTATTTCTTCAGGTATTTCGCCTTGCTCTTTTCGGCGGCCCTGATTGTCTTTTCGTCGATTTCGTTGCCGAAAATGACGCTTGTTCTGTCGGTCATACGAGGATACCCCTTTCGGTGTCGTATTTTATCGTTTCGGCCCTGCCGCCGAGGTCGTAGTTCACGGTTATGACGTCCCCGCGCCGCGAATATCCCGTCACGCGGGCGTTCTCAAAGAGATCGAGCGCGGCGGAGAGCTCCGCCTTTTTCCGTTCGTCGTATTCGGCGACGTTGTCAGAGGTCATCATCACGCTCCCGAAGAGGGCGTTCAGCGTGACGAGCGCCTTTTTCTGATCGTCCGTCAGGCCGATATTGCTGTCACGGAGAAGGAAGACGTCGGGGTCGCAGCCGAAGAACGCGCCGTCCATAAACGAGCGGAAAACGGTGTTCTGGAGCGTCACCTTGGTCGAGATGCGTTCGCGGTGCATGAACTTCATGTACCACACATCGTCGAAGATCAGCGAGACGTCGGGCCCGACCCTCACGTAGTCGAACTTTCCGGCGGCGTTCGAGAGCGTCGCGCCGCAGCCGAGGATCGTTTTGCCCTTGAGCACCTCTCCGAGGTACGAGTACGCCGAGTCGGCGACGGCGCTCCTCGTTCTGCCCTCGTAGGCGGGCAGGGAGGCGCCGTACAGGAAATCGAGCTTGAAGAAATCGAAGCCCATGTCTGCGTAGTGCCCGAGGCAGGCGGCGACGTAGTCCATCGCCTCGCGGCATTCGAGGTCGAGCGCGTAGAACCCGCTCCAGTTGGAGCCGCATTTCACGGGCCTGCCGTCCGGTCCTTTTTTGAACCATCCGGGCTTTTCACGGAAAAGGCGGCTCTTTTCCTCGGCGACGAAGGGCGCGAGCCATATCCCCGCCGTGAGCCCTTTTTTCTTTACCGCCGACACGACGGGGGCGAGGCCGTTCGGGAACTTTTTCGGGTCGACGTCGAGCCAGTCGCCGACGAAGGT
This sequence comes from Clostridia bacterium, assembly GCA_017614495.1. Lineage (GTDB taxonomy): Bacteria > Bacillota > Clostridia > Oscillospirales > CAG-272 > Colimorpha_A. The sequence continues at coordinate 852 of JAGABQ010000165.1, read as the reverse complement.
CTCGTATCCGTCGTCTATCTGAAAGAGATCGAACCGCCCGTCGAGCGCCCCGAGGTCGCGGAGGAGTATCTCCTCGCTTATGTTCTGGTAATAATTGTACCAGGAGGTGTAGCCGAAGATCTTTTTGTCCGTCTTCGGTCTGAAATACTTTCTGAAAAGGGATACGCCCTCCTCGAAGGTGCCGGCGTATATGTAGTCGGCGACGACGAACTCCTCGCCCTCGCCGAGCGAAACGCCGTTCACGTCGCTGAGGAAAGACACGGTGCCTTCGCGCCGGACGATCTCAAAAATGAGATAGGCGTTTTTCGCGTTCAGACTCGCGGCGAAGCCGCCGGAGCCGCCGCGGACGTAGAAAACGTCGTATACGTGCAGGACGCGCCTGCTGTACTTGTAGAACGTCGCGTCGCCGTAGCGGTCGAAGGCGAAGTTGCGGACGAGGACGCCGGGGAGCCGCGTCACGTCGCGCTCGCGCGCGTCGCCGTAGAACTCCCGCGTGTCCGTCCAGGACTGGTACCCGTTGACGAAATACAGATCGCCCTGCGGGTCGGGGTCGGCCGGCGAGAGCTTTGTGAAAAAGTCGTGCCCGGTCTCGGAATACGCCTTGAGCTTCGCGGGAGAGGAGGCCGTGACGGTGACCCGCCGCCGCTCGCCGTCGTCGGTGACGGCGAGGGAGAGGTCGCCCCCCTCGGCGGGCGAGGTGAGAACGCGCTCCTCACCGCCGCGCTCGTACGTCAGTCTGAAATTACAGTTCATTATCCGTTTTCCGGCTTGTCTTCGGGTTTGCTGCCTATCGTCGCCATGACCTTCTTCTCGTTGTAGAGCATGAGGATGAGCGCGCCGGCCACGCAGAAG
>JAGABQ010000164.1:0-6530 GCA_017614495.1 Clostridia bacterium | reverse complement strand
CGTTGGATATGACCTTGCCGCATTCTGCCGCTATCGCGTAAGCGACGTCGTTTCCTGACGGAAGCAGAAGAGAATAAAGTATCTCGCCGAAGCGGTAGCGCTCTCCTATCTTGATCCCGGCCCGCGATGAGCCGGAACTGACGAGATTGATTTCCTTACCTATCGTCAGGATGTGATCCAGCCGGAGTATTGTCCTTGCGTAGGTTACCGTAAACAGCTTTGTAACGCTCGCGGGGTATATTTTTGTGTAATATCCGCCGGTCTGGAAAAGCAGCTTGTCATCGGTATAATCATACAGAGCGCTGCGCCCGCCGGATTTGCGGTTGTAATCGGTATATAACTGTTCCGTATCGACGTTTATCGGTTCGGTCAGCTTGGGAAACGGGCTCATATCTTCCGTTTCCGGCTCGGACGTGGATTCTTCGACGAAAGAAGTTTCAGGCTCTGAGTCTGACGTAACGGGCTCGATTGTTTCCGACGTGACCGGCTCCGCGGTAACCGTTTCGGTCGTGTCGGGGACCGATGTGTATAAGGCGGAATCCCTGTCTGTCGTATATGGCTCTGAGTCTACGGAATTGACGCTTGCGTTCACGCCGCAGGAGCACAAAAAGACCGCCGCGATGACGAGCAGCACGGCGCGCTCCCATATTTTTTTAACCCGGCCCGATATCCGCGTCATTACGAAAACTCTTTTCACGAAACCGGCAGGCTCTGAGCGATTAACAGAGCCCGCCGGTTGTCATTTTTTAACGGGACTTATTTATAAAGTTCCTCGAGCTTTTTAAGGTGCTCGAACCTTGCGCGGGCCGTCTTTTCGGCCTTTGCGAAGAGCTCTTCGGCTCTCTCCGGGAACGCCTGAGCCAGACGGCTGTAGCGGTTCTCGGACTTGATGAACTCGATATAATCCGTGGAGGGTTCCTTGCAGTCGACGGTCAGCGGGTTCTTTCCTTCCGCCTTGAGGGACGGATTGTATCTGAACAGCTGCCAGTATCCGGCATCAACGGCTTTCTTCATCTCGGACTGGCAGTTGGTCATGCCGCCCTTGAGTCCGTGCATTTCGCACGGTGCGTAGCCGATTATGAGTGACGGGCCGTGATACGCTTCCGCTTCCTGCATCGCCTTGAGGGTCTGGTTCATGTCGGCGCCCATGGCGATCTGAGCCACGTAAACGTATCCGTAGGACATCGCTATCTCGGCGAGATTCTTCTTGCCTATCGCCTTGCCGGCCGCGGCAAACTGTGCGACCTGACCGATGTTCGACGCCTTGGACGCCTGACCGCCGGTGTTAGAGTAGACCTCTGTGTCGAAGACCATCACGTTGACGTCCTCTCCGGACGCGAGCACGTGATCGAGACCTCCGAAGCCGATATCGTACGCCCAGCCGTCGCCGCCGAAGATCCATACGGATTTCTTGGAGAGATAATCCTTATTGAGCAGGATCTTGTCGCGGAGATCGCCGTTTCCGCACGTTCCGTCGCACTTTTCAAGCATCGCAACGAGCTTTTCGGTCGCAGCGGCGTTCTTTTTGCCGTCGTCGAGAGTGTCGAGATATTCGTTGATAACGGCAAGTTTCTCCTCGTTCGTGACTCTTCCGGCGAGCTCGCGGACATAGCCGATCGTGCGCTCGCGGAGCGTTTTCTGACCGAGATAGATACCGAGACCGTGCTCAGCGTTGTCTTCGAACAGGGAGTTGCCCCATGCCGGACCCTTTCCGCTGTCGCGGTTGACGGTGTACGGAGTGGCGGGAGCGGAGCCGCCCCAGATGGACGAGCATCCGGTCGCGTTGGAGATATACATTCTCTCGCCGAAGAGCTGAGTAACGAGTCTTGCGTAAGACGTTTCGGCGCATCCCGCGCAGGAGCCGGAGAACTCAAGCAGCGGCTGCTCGAACTGGCTCGAAATGAGGTTCGTTACGGCGACCGTCTCGGGTTTCTTTGTGACCTTTGCAACGCAGTAGTCGAACGCTTCCTGCTGGTCGAGCTGAGATTCTCTGCCGACCATGGTGAGCGACTTCGTCGGGCATACGCCCACGCAAACGCCGCATCCCATACAGTCGTTCGGGGAAATGGCAAGAGTGTAAACGTAGTTTGTCTTTATAACCGGCTTGGGCGCTTTCTTAAGCGAAGCGGGCGCGTTCGCGACTTCTTCCTCGTTCATTGCGAACGGACGGATAGTCGCGTGCGGGCATACGAACGCGCAGCGGTTGCACTTTGCGCAGGTCTCGGGATTCCATACCGGAACGTCAACGGCGACGCCGCGCTTTTCATAAGCCGACGCGCCCTGCGGGTACGTGCCGTCGGCCATTTCCTCGAAAGCAGAGACGGGAAGGGTATCGCCGAGCATCTTGGATACAGGATCGACGATGTTCTTGACGAATTTAACGACCTCGGGTCTGCCGGAGAGCTCGCCGTTTCCTGAGGCCTCGTCGACCGCGGTTTTCCAGCTGTCGGGCACGTTGTACTTGACGAGCGCGTCGACGCCTGCGTCGATGGCGTTATAGTTCATCTCGACAACTGCGTCGCCCTTTTTGCCGTAGGATTTCTTCGCCATGTATTTCATGTACTCGACGGCCTTCTCGATCGGAAGGATGTTCGCCAGAGCAAAGAAAGCAGACTGAAGGATTGTGTTGGTTCTCTTTCCCATGCCGATCTCGCGCGCCTTGTCGATCGCGTTGACGGTGTAGAAAGAAACGTTGTTTTCGGCTATATAGCGCTTTGCGTCGGCGGGAAGGTGTTTTTCAACCTCTTCGGCCGTCCACTGGCAGTTCAGAAGGAAAGTTCCGCCCGGCTTGACGTCTTGGACGATCTTATATCCCTTGAGCATATACGACGGGTTGTGGCACGCGACAAAGTCGGCTTTCGTCACATAGTAGGTGGACTTGATCTTGCTGTCGCCGAAGCGCAGGTGCGAGATCGTCACGCCGCCGGTCTTTTTGCTGTCGTACTGGAAATACGCCTGAATGTATTTGTCGGTGTGGTCGCCGATGATCTTGATGGAGTTCTTGTTCGCGCCGACCGTTCCGTCTCCGCCGAGACCCCAGAACTTGCCGGAGATAGTGCCTTTTGCCGAGGTGTCGGGAGCCGGCTTCTCTTCTAGAGAATGCCCGGTCACGTCGTCGACTATGCCGATCGTGAAATTGTTTTTCGGATCTTCTTTCGCGAGATTGTCATAAACCGCGAAAATCGACTGCGGAGGAGTGTCCTTTGATCCGAGTCCGTATCTGCCGCCGACGACCTTCGCTTTTACGCCTTTGCTTGCGAGAGCGGTCACAACGTCGAGATAAAGCGGCTCGCCGAGAGAACCGGGCTCCTTCGTGCGGTCGAGAACGGCGATCTTCTTTGCAGTCGCGGGGATCGCTTCGATGAGCTTATCGGCGACAAAAGGCCTGTAGAGACGCACTTTGACGAGACCGACTTTTTCGCCGGCCGCGTTCATGTAGTCGATTACTTCCTCGATCACGTCGGAGACCGAGCCCATTGCGACTATTACGCGGTCCGCGTCAGGCGCGCCGTAGTAGTTGAAAAGCTTGTAATCCGTGCCTAGCTTGGCGTTGACCTTGCCCATGTATTCCTCGACGATCGCCGGGAGCGCCTCGTAATACTTATTGCACGCCTCGCGGTGCTGGAAGAAAATATCGCCGTTTTCGGCCGATCCGCGAAGGACCGGATGTTCCGGATTCAGGGCGCGTGTGCGGAACGCCTTGATGGCGTCCCAGTCGACCATTTCTTTAAGGTCGTCGATCTCCCACGCCTCGATCTTCTGGATCTCGTGAGACGTACGGAAGCCGTCGAAGAAGTTGAGGAAAGGAACTCTGCCCTTTATCGTTGAAAGGTGGGCAACGGCGCCAAGGTCCATGATCTCTTGCTGGTTGGATTCGCAGAGCATCGCGTATCCCGTCTGACGGCAGGCGTAGACGTCGGAATGATCGCCGAAAATGTTGAGCGCGTGAGAAGCAACGCAGCGCGCCGAGACGTGGATAACGTTCGGAAGCAGTTCGCCCGCTATTTTGTACATGTTCGGAATCATGAGAAGCAGGCCCTGAGACGCCGTGTACGTCGTCGTCAGCGCGCCGGCTGCGAGCGAGCCGTGAACTGCGCCCGCGGCGCCGCCCTCGGATTCCATCTCGATGAGCTTGACTTTGTCGCCGAAAATGTTTCTTGCGGGTTCGCCGAAAATGTTTTTGTCGGTAGCGGACCACGTGTCCGTCACCTCAGCCATAGGGCTGGACGGTGTGATCGGATAGATCGCTGCAACCTCAGTGAAAGCGTACGATACGTGCGCGGCGGCTGTGTTGCCGTCCATTGATAATTTTCTTCTTGCCATTTTTTCCTCCGTAACGGCAGTGATTTGCGCCGTCCGCAATCGCGGACTTTGCATACAACACTATATTATATCACTTCACCCGATGATTGTAAATACCGGCGGGGCGATTTTTTGAGTTTTTCTGTTTGAATCAGTCGATAATCAATCAGCCGCGCTGTCAGCGCGGCTGAGGTGAATAATTTGGCTTTTGTCAGATACCGGACATCTTCTCAAAACGTGCAAGTATATCGTTAATCGAATAACTTTTCGGCCCGTTGTAGAACGAGTATACGGTATCTCCGAACGGTTTATACCATTTCTCGTCCAGCGCGTTCATCCCGAAGGCCGCGCCGGCAATCGATCCCGCCGTCGCCGCGGTACAGTCGCAGTCGTGCGCCATTGCGACGCAGTTTGAGATGACTTTCCCGATGTCACGTCCGCCGATCGCAAGGCTGAAAATAGTCAGACACGCGTTGTTTATTGTGTGAACGATATGCATATCCGGGTATCTTTCGTCAACGAGTCTTGCCGCGTTCCTGTAATTCCCGGCAGAGTCCCAGACGTCAAGCGCCCAGTCCACGCCCTTTGCAAGTTCGCTGTCGCGCGGGATGAATTCAATACCTTTTTCAAGCGCGGTCCTGGTATCCCCGCATTCGAAAGCGTACGCAATCGAGGCCGCAAAAAAGCGGGATCCGTAAACGCCGTTTTCACGGTGCGATATCCTCGCGTCGGTCTCGGCCATTGCCGCCGCCTTTTCGGGGTCTCCCGGAGCCATGTAGCCGTAGCCGTCACAGCGAATGTCGGCGCCGATAAATTCCTGAAAAGGATTGTTTATCTCGGCCGCCTTTTCCGCGCTTATTCCGGCGCGAAGATTGTTGAGCGCAATTTCTTCGGCTGTGTACGCCATGGTGATATATTTCAGCCATGCGTTTTTGACGTCCTCGAGCGTGAAATCCTTCCCGTGACCCTCCTCCGCTATGAAAAGCGAAAGCAGAGTGAAGTTCGTGTCATCGTCGCAGGGGACGCCGTTGAGATACGGCTTCGTGTAATCGCGGAATTTCTGATAAATATATCTCGATTCGTCTGGATTGGGTATATCAGGCCAGTAATCGGCGCAGGGGAAAGCTATTCCGAGCCGCGCGGCGTATTCTTCCATCTGGTCTGTCGTCCAGCCCTCGACAGGCGCGCCGATCGTGCATCCCGCTGCGCGTGAAAGAAACGCGGCGCGGAGTTTGTTTCTGTAAATTTCTTTTTTCATAGTCACCAACCGTTCAGTTTACGTCCGGGCACAGCGGGCCGGCGAGTTCCTTCATAAAGAACAGCCGCCCGGGGAGCGTCGGGATATAGCTTGATGTTACGTGCCTTGTCGGGCCGTAGCGGAGCGTTATGAGGAAGCTCATCACCTGCCACTGCATTCCGCGGGACAGGACTCCGTCGGCGCCTCCGATCGCGTAATCTGCGGAGAAGAGAATAGCCGGTCCGACAGAGTTTGCCCTGCACGGAACGAGCGAGGTGCGCGAGCGGAAACTCGTCAGCGCGTTCTGTTCTATCGTCAGGGGATGGAGTTTTACCGCTATGCGGTAAGGCTGTTTTTTCCATTCCTCGTCCGTGTCGAACTCCGCGCCGATCTGCGGCTCCCAGAACGCAATGTGACACATGCGCCCGATCCCGTACACAAGAACGAGCTTTGCGCCCTCGTCTCTCAGCGCCGCGATTTTTTGGGGGTACGTCGGGAGGTTTTCGCGGGTTGCGAAATTGCGGTGCGACTCGGGAACGGTGAGATTTCCGAGAGGATCGTAGAACGCATTTTCCATCGCGCTCCTGAAGGACGCTTCGCCGGTTATCGTGTTGCCGTCGGCGTCCGCCCACTCGTCCATATTGAAGCACCAGACGTGGGAGCAGGAGACGTTCCACTCTTTAATAAAATAAACCGCCCATTTGTACATTCCCATGGGACCGACCGGCAGGATAAACGCAATCTTTCTGCCTGTATCTGCGGCCTTTTTTATCTCGTTCGCAATCTCGTGCCCCATCTTCACGTCGAATTCGGCGAGACTGTCGCACATGACCGGCTCGAACTTTTCGTTCCAGAACGGCTGTCTGTCGAGCGCGTGTTCCGGCTCGACCGAACAGCAGCGGTCGATTTTTTCAAAATCCCAGCTCTCCGGGTAGAATCCCTCACGAAGGCTTCCTTTGACTGTAGAGTTAAAATCCATTATCGTTTCATT
>JAGABQ010000163.1:0-8866 GCA_017614495.1 Clostridia bacterium | reverse complement strand
GTGATCTTCAGCTATTTCTGCTGGCGGGGGACCATGGGCTGTCAACGGATCTCAAAGCGTTTTCGCCGATATACATGAAATACTCTCACGAGACCTCCGCTCTGCTGATAGGAGCAGATTATTACAACCGGACGGACATTTTCCCGTCCCCTCAGTACGGCAAGATCGCCGAGACGCACGGGCCGGATTCGCTCGGCTCCGAAAAATTCACGTCGGTTTCGGTTTCCGACAATGAGTTCGCGATCGCCGGACTTTTCAAAAAAAAGACCGGCACGGACGGCGAGGGGCTCTTCATCATTAACTGTACCGATTACCAGTTCAAAAAAGAAAGCCGGGCAACAGTTTCGTTTACCGTCTCCGATGACGTTTCCGTCGTGACGGCGTATGAAAAAGGCATCCCGAGAGTACTGACGCCGGAAAACGGAGTTTATTCGGTAATCTCCTCCGGTGCCGACGCGGTCTTCGTTACGGCAGAATAATAACAATCCCGCCCTCGGTATTAAGCCGCGGGCGGGATTGTTTTAGTACGTTTTTTCTTATTATTCTCTCGTTATGGCGAGCACGTCGTCGTTGAGCTTGACGTGGAAATCCTTTTCGATGGCGATGAAATTCTCGCGCCTTATCGTCTGGCGCTTTTCGCCCGTCACGGAGAGGATCTTCAGGAGTATCTCGGCGCTCTTTTCGAGCATGTGCATGAGTCCGAAGGTGTTGTCAAAGGTGTCGCCGGTGCAGAAGATACCGTGATGCGCCCAGATGACGGCGTCATAGATCTCCATCTTTTTCGACGTGGCGACGGCAATGTCGCGGCCGCCGGGCATCATCCACGGCACGACGCCGACGCCGGCGGGCGCTATGATGGGACATTCCGTCATGGATTCCCACAGCTCGCGGCTGAAAATTCCGTCGTCGATCGGAAGGATGAAGGTGAGCGCGATTATATTGACGGGATGGCAGTGGTATATGACCCTCAGCTTGCCTCCCGAGCGCTTCATCACGACCTCGTGATTCATCAGGTGGGTCGGTATCTCGCTCGTCGGGCGGCCGCCGCCGGAAAAGCCCCATACGATACGGTACTTTTTTCCGTCGGGATCGACCTCGATTATCCCCGACGTCTTTTCGGGCATCTCCTTTACGTTGCGGAAGAACTCTCCGGTCCCCGTGACCATGAAAAACATCCCGGCGAGGGAGGGCACGTCCGTGCCGATATCGCGCCACTCGCGCAAAAAATCGAGCTCGCTCTTTATCTCCGAAACGTCGCTTTCCGTCAGTCTGTACGACAGATTACCGCCGTTCCTTTCGTGATATCCCTGTTTATAGCCGTCGTCGGCAAGCTTGATAAAACCCTTTGCAAAACCGGTTTCAGTTACTGTCATATCGGATAACACCGTCAGCGCTTGAGAAGCACGTCCTTTTCGTATTTTTCTATCTCGTCGAACCACTTTGTCCCGGTCGGAACGCCGCATCTCTCGCAGTATTCGTCCCATACGGCAGAGAGCGGGAAGGTCTTGAGCTCTTCCTGGCGGACGAGAAGCTCGGTGAGTTTGCCCTCGTCCTGAAGCTTTTTGTACTCGCCGTGAGGCGTGAGCATGGCGGAGAGCAGCGCCTTGCGCAGATTGCGGAGGCCGAGAACCCACGCGGCCACGCGGTTAATGCTGCCGTCGAAATAGTCGAGCGCGATAATCACGTCGTCCATACGGCCGCTCGCGACTATCTCCTTTGCGATCTCCTTCGTCTCGTCGTCGTATCTGACAACGTGGTCGCTGTCCCAGCGGACGGGGCGCGTCACGTGGAGCGCGAGCTTCTTCGAATACAGGAGAAGCGAGCTGATCTTGTCGGAGACCATCTCCGTCGGATGATAATGACCGTTGTCCATGAGCGGGGTTATGCCGCGCGAAAGGGCGTATCCGAGAGTGAACTCGGCGGAGCCCGAGGTGTATGACTCGACTCCTATGCCGAAGACCTTTGATTCAACCGTGACGATGACCTTTTCCCTGTCGTATCCGCAGGCGAGGATCTCGTCGAGGGATTTCATATATCTCGCCCTCGGGCCGGTCCTGTCGGCGGGAACGTCCTTCATTCCGTCGGGGATCCAGATGTTCATGACGCAGGGCACGCCGGTCTCGGAGGCGAAGTATTCGGAAATGCGGATGCAAGCGATGCAGTGCCTGACCCAGAACTTTCTGATCTCCTCGTCGGGCGAGCAGAGCGTCCACTTATTCGCCTTCGGGTGGGAGAAACACGTCGGGTTGAAATCAATACCGACGCCCCTGTCCTTTGCGAACTTCACCCACGGAGCGAAATGCCTCGGGAGCAGCCCATCGACGTCGGGATGCTCGCCGTTTTCGAATATCGCGTATATGGCGTGGAGGTTTATCTTGTGGGCTCCGCCGTCGAGTTTAAGGGCAAAGTCGTAGTCCGCCATGAGCTCGGCGGGCGTGCGGGCCGCTCCGGGATATTTCCCCGTGACCTGAATTCCTCCCGAGAGAGAACTTCCCGAGATGAAGCCGTGCACGTCGTCTCCCTGCCAGCAGTGGAGCGAGACCGGCACGGTCCTGAGCTTTTCGATTACCGCGTCGGTGTCGATCCCTATCGACGCGTATTTCTCTTTTGCGTATGCGTACTGACTGTTCATATTTAACCTCTCCTGATGTCGATTTTGTTAACGTCAAATGATTTTGCCACGGCCGCCCTCGCCTCGGGAAGATCCGAAAACGTCCCGGTGCCGAGCATCTGCGCGATGAGATTTCCGATCGCCGTCGCTTCGGTCGGGCCGGTGTAGACGTCGATCCCGCACGCCTCGGCGGTGAGTTTGTTGAGGAGGTCGTCCTTGCTGCCTCCGCCGATAATGTGGAGCGCGCCGAGCTTTTTACCCGTGACGCCCTCAATTTCCTTTATCGTCCTCGCGTAGCAGTCAGCGAGACTGTGATATACTGTCGCGAGCACCTCGCCGAGCGGGGCGTCGGGTTTGCCCATGGCCTTCCTGACCGCCTCCGTCATGTTGTCGGGAGCGAGGAAGGAATCGTCGTTCACGTCAACGCGGCAGGGCGTGCCGCCGTATCCGACGGCCATATCGCACAGCTCGTCGAAGGTATATCTGCCTCCGCATTCGGTCCGGATGGACTGTATCATCCACAGGCCCGTTATGTTTTTGAGACAGCGGTATCTCATGTCCCAGCCGCCCTCGTTCGTGAGGTTGGCGGCCATTGACTCGTCCGTGACTACGGGCTCGCGGCTCTCGACGCCGAGGAGCGACCACGTCCCCGAGCTGAGATACGCCGCGTCGTCCGACGACGTGGGTACGGCGAGCACGGCGGAGCCGGTGTCGTGAGACGCCGCGTGCATCACCGTGAGGTCGTACCCGACCTCGAGGGCGATCTCTTTCCTGAGCCTGCCGATCTTCGTCCCCGGCATTTTTAGGTCGAGGAATATCCCCTGAGGCAGACCGAGCAAGGCGATCAGTTCCCTGTCCCACGTTCCGGTCTTTACGTCGAGAAGATTGGAGGTCGACGCCTCGGTGTACTCGCACTCTGCCTTACCCGTCAGAAGATAGTTGAAATAATCGGGTATGAAAAGCAGTTTTTTCGCCTTTTCAAGCTCCTCGGGGTGATATTTTTTCACCGCCGCGAGCTGATATATAGTGTTGAACCGCTGGAACTGTATCCCCGTGCGGCGGTAAAGTTCAAAGGGAGATATGACCTTCGAGACCTCTTTTTCGATCCCGTCGGTGCGCGAATCGCGGTAGCCGACCGGCTTGCCGACGATCTTTCCCCTGCAGTTGAGGAGCACGAAGTCGACTCCCCAGGTGTCGATCGCCATATACGACGGGGCCTTGCCGAGCTCGCCGGCCTTTTTCATCCCCTCGACTATGCTGCGGAACAGCCCCTCGGTGTCCCACACCAGCGTGCCGTCCTCGTTTTTCTGCCCGTTTTTGAAACGGTAGATCTCCTCCGTACGGATAACTCCGTCCTCGACGCACGACAGTATGTGCCGCCCGCTCGAGGCGCCGATATCGACCGCAAGATAATAGGTTTTTTTCATCGCCTTTTCCTCGTTTCCGCAAAACTCATTTCTTTCCCCGCCCGGCCGGCTCGGTAATCGGGTAAGGGAGCGGGGGGATCGAGTCAGTCGGCTCGAATTCACCCGAAACGATATATTTCCGGTTTTTTCTCATCTGCGAAAAGTTCTTTCCCATGCCGCGCAGGTCGCCCGCGCTCACGTGGAGGACGAGTATCTGCCAGAGATTCGCGAGATATACCTTCCACGCGTCAAAGCGTATCTGCTTTCTGTATTTTTCGTATTCCCCGTGATACCGGAAGAAATTGCACAGGACGAGCAGGGAGCGCATATAGTCGTTTATGAGCTTGGCGCCCTTCGTCTGGGTTATGCTGCCGCCGTGGATGGCGTAATAATACCGTATCTTCCCCGTTATCGCGAGCTTTTTGCCGTGATACAGCAGCCGCGAGGTCGTCGCTATGTCCTCGTAATACATATCTGGATACTCGACGCCCGTCCCGATGAAGAGCTCCCTGCGGCACAGTCTGCTCCACGCCATGTTCTGAAGGAACACGTCGTTTATCAGCATTTTTATCCCGCGCTCGCTGCTGACTACGCGCTTTCCCGCGTTAACCGGCCAGGACAGGAAGAACTTCCCTCCCCTGTACGAAAAGAGATATCTGCAGCAGGACATGTCCGCTCCGCTCTCGACGCACGCCTCGTAGAGCGTTTTGAGATAATCGCGGTGAAGGTAATCGTCGCTGTCGACGAAAGCGATATAATCCCCCCGCGCCTGCCTGACTCCGAAATTCCTGGCGTCGCTGAGCCCGCCGTTTTCCTTGTTGAAAATCCTGAATCTCTGATCCTTCTCCGCGAATTCTGCGGCGATCTCCATGCTCCCGTCGGGCGTGCCGTCGTTGACAAGTATGACCTCGAAATCCGTGAAGGACTGATTTCTTATCGACTCAAGGCATTTGAATATGAACTTCTCGACGTTGTATATGGGAACGATGACCGATATGGGAACGTTCAATCAGCTTTCCTCCGTTTTGTCGGCGGCGTGCCTTTTCTTTTTGAGCCCCGCAAAGGGAGCCGTCAGCACGATAGTGCCGTAATAAGTTATCGTGCGCCATATAAGTATCGCGGATTTCATCGTCTGGGGAACGAAATACGCGCTGAAAAACACGCTGAAGCAGTACTCAGTCACGCCCGACGCGCCGGGGAGCGGGACGAGCCCCGAGACCATGCTTACGAAGGCCTCGGCGCACAGCATATCAAAAACTCCGTAGCTCACCCCGAACGCGCGGGAAATGCAGTACGGCACGAGAAAATACGCCGTCATCTGTATAAACGTCACGACGTACGCTTTTATCATAAGGGGCGCGTTCCCCATCAGTTTCTTGTTATTGTCGTGGAACGACGAGAGGATCTCGCTTATCTTCTGCTTTTTGCCCTCGACATCCTTTATCAACCGCATCTTTCCGCCGAGATCGCAGAAGAAAAAGGCGATCTTCGTCGTCAGGGTCTGATTGAACGCCGCGAGGAACAGGACCGCAATCATGCCGATCTGCGCAGCGAATCCGGCAATCGACAGGACCCACATGGCCGGGTTCATGAACTGAGACAGGAACCGGAAGCGCGTCGCCACGGCGACAACGCAGTACGCACAGAGCGTGAACTGCCACACGAGGAATTTCTGTATCAGGGTCGACGTCCCGCTGCCCGTGTCGGTCCCCATGCGCGAAAAGGCGAGGATCTGCATCGGCTGTCCGCCCGATGCTCCGGGCGTGACGGCGCAGTAGAACTGACCGGTCAGCCCCACCTTAATCGCCTGCCCGAGGGTGAACTCCGGGCACGAGTGTTTTGTGAAAAAATATATTATGTACGAATCCAGAAAGATGTTCAGCAGATGGAGAAGGACGGCCGCGAGAATCCAGACCGGAACGATCTCAACGTGATTTTTAACGAGATCTATTATTCCGTCCTTTGAGAACACAAAAAAAACGATCAGGAAAACGGTCAGGACGCCGATCCCGATATTGAAAAGCAGCCTCCACGGGAAACCACGTTTTTTGTTTTCTTCCATAATCTCACCCGTGAACGCCCCGCGGGGCGGCAGCCAGCATTTGCACAGTGCAACGAGGATATTATATACCAATAAACCTTTTGTGTCAAGTGTAAAAGTCCGGAAAGCAAAAGCCCTCCCGGTCTTACGGGAGGGCCTTTACGCCGAAAAATTATTTTGTCACGATGTCCTCTGTGTCGCGGGCGATCATGAGCTCCTCGTTCGTCGGGATGACGTAGACCTTTACGCGGCTCTGAGGCGTTGAAAGCTCTACGATATCCGACTGATGATGTACCTTCGCGTTGAGCTCCCTGTCGATCTCTATGCCGTAGAAGCTCATATCGGCGCAGGCGCGGTCGCGCAGCTCGGGATTGTTCTCGCCCATTCCGGCGGTAAACACGACGGCGTCGAGGCCGTTCATCGCGGCGGCGTAGGAGCCGATGAACTTCTTGACCTGATAAGCGAGGATGTTGGCGGCGAGCCACGCGCGGTGATCCCCCTCGAGGATCTTCGCCTCTATATCGCGGCTGTCCGACGAAATGCCGGAAACTCCGAGGAATCCGCACTTCTTGTTCATATAGTCCGCCATCTCGTCCGGGCCGAGTTCTTTCTTTTTCATGAGGTACGGGACGATAGCCGGGTCGATGGCTCCGCAGCGGGTGCCCATCTCAACTCCGTCGAGCGGCGTAAAGCCCATCGAGGTGTCGAGGCACTTCCCTCCCTTGACGGCGGAAATGGACGCGCCGTTGCCTATGTGGCAGGTGACGATTTTGCTGTCCTCTTTCTTTATGCCGGCGGTCTTTTCGAGTATTTTAGCCATTTCGCCGGAAACGAAACGGTGCGAGGTGCCGTGAGCGCCGTAGCGGCGGATCTTGAAATCGACGGTGTCCTCGTATTTTATCGCGTAGGTCGACGCCTGCTCCGGTATCGTCTGGTGGAACGCGGTGTCGAAAACGAGCACCTGGGGAACTTCCGGCATGACAGCCGTGCAGCCCTCTATCCCCATGAGGTGAGCCGGGGTATGGAGAGGAGCGAAATCGTGGCAGAGGCGGAGCTTTTCGATGACCTCGGGCGTGACGCGGCAGGACTCGAAGAAATACGGTCCGCCGTGGACCACGCGGTGTCCGACGGCCTCTATCTCGGCCATCGAGGAAATGCATCCGAGCGACGGGTCGGTGAGCGTGTCGACGACGATCTTTGTCGCGACGGCGTGGTTCGGCATCGGTATATCGCGCTTGGTCTTTTCACCGTTCTCTCCGAGGCGATGTTCGATACGGCCGTCGATGCCTATGCGTTCGCAAATGCCCTTTGCCAGGACCTCTCCGCTTTTTGTTTCGAGCAGCTGATACTTGAGAGATGAGCTGCCGGCGTTTACAACAAGTACTTTCATATATGTCTGATCCTTTCGGTTGTCTCTCGTGACGGATGATTATACCACAATTCCCACGACAAATCAACCTCTCGGACGGCTTTACTCAAAAAAATGGAATTCTCAAAAGCCATAACATATCTGCTGCAATATATCATTGTACTGTGGCGGCATTGCCCTGCCCAAATATCCAAAGCACCATGGCTTTTCAAGTCCCTCTTTACTTTGAAATAATCGATGGAGTGAACCTATGTATTCTGCAAAACATTCCCAACCACTTATGCTGTGTCCGTTTAAATCCTTGGATGGAAAGAAATCAATCACATTGAGTGTCATCAGTCCAAATGACTCACGCAATTCATCTTTAGCCAAACCATGTCCGTATATAATATGCAGGTTCACGAGTTTCAGCACATCTTCTAAGCATACATCATCAGCAAGAGATATAATCTTTTCAAACTGTATTATTGCTGCTTGATTTTCCTCAAGTATCTCTTCGCAGGATACACCGTTGAAATTGCTTTCATTTCTGCATATCGATCTATCAAGATCTACTATGATCTCTTCCCCCTTTTTGGGGATAAAACCTACGCAAATCGCCTGTTCGTCCTCATCATTTACAAAGAAATACGTGTCAAGTTTTATCAAAAGTTCGTGGCCGATCAAACCGTTCGGATCGAAGATCCCGCTGACGTCTTCTCCCAGAACATCGATTACCTCATTGACAGTAATCAAAAGCGCAGAAAAGCCCACATTTCTGCGTTTTTCATTGACAGCATCAGACGGTTTAAGAATTTCCTTCCAATATTGTTTGCAAGAAACAGACACAAGGTCATTTACTTTAACCTTCAGCAAAACTCTCTCGGTACCGTAAGAGGGATACTGCACGTACCAATTATGAGTATTCCGATACGTATCGGGATCAATATTCCGAGTCATAACGAGGGCATCGGGATTTGCAGGAGACGAATAAACCGTCTGACCGGGAGATGCCTTTACATCGGGGGAGAAATTGTCTGATGCAATTACATTAAGTTCGAAAAAGCCGAGTTCCTCATACGCAACGTAATTTGCCATTTTTTCCGTGGTAACGGCACCACTGTCAAAGTCAGTTTCAATGGAAGCAGAAGAAACGGAAGAACTGCCTTCTTTTTCGGGCAAGCAATTCAAAGAGCATGAGCATAAGAGAACGGAAGCAGTGACAGCTATAATAATGCAAATATCTCCCCTCACTTTAATCACCCCATTTACTAATCAAAGCCGAGGTATCAAAAATGGTTTTTGTGTATGACTGAATGTTTATACATGCTCTTCTATAATCTGTACCGCTTTGCTGACCAATAGTTCTCATTATTGAGGGAAATGAAGATTTGTAAAGCGGTACTCCGTATTGATCAGGCTCATGTTTTAATTTCAAAACATGACCCACCTCATGTGTT
>JAGABQ010000162.1:0-4770 GCA_017614495.1 Clostridia bacterium | reverse complement strand
GCCGGCGCGGGGAATATCTGTTTCCCCATTTCTGCATTGAACGTCGGCAGAGGTTTTCGATCACCCCGACCGGGGCGTCGCGCCCCGCGTCGAGGAGCGCCTCGGCGACGGCGACCGTCATCACGGTGTCGTCGGTAAAGACGCTGTCTTTGCTGAAGAGAGGAAATATCTTTGATTTTGTTTTTTCATCGAACTCGAACGGACAGCCGATCATGTCGCCGAGTATCGCACCGTACGTTTTTTCTTTACCTCATTTTTTCTTTGCTTGCGGTTTTTGTATCGTCGCTCTTCAGGCGGCGGGGTGATTGAACATGTTTTTGTGATTCACCTCTACGAATGCGAAGGACTCTTCTTTTGCGCCTGGAAATTTTTTCAGCTCGGCTCCTATCTTGTTGGCTCTGTCGTAAGTCATGGATTTGCAGATAAGAGTGCAGGCGCTGCGGTTTGTTGCGGTGAGCACGGTCTTTATATCGGGGACTGTGTTGAACTTCGCAAGACACGACTGCATGCCGTACGGATGGATTGAAAGGCCAATCATGTATGTGATGCGCTCGTCGGCGTCTTCGGCAAGGAGCGTCTCGTAGCCGAGTATCTTACCGCTCTTTTCGAGGGTGTCGATGCGGGCTTTTACGCTCGGACGCGCAAGACCTATCGCGTCTGCGATTTCGGTGTACGACAGTCTCGCGTTGTCGGAAAGCATGCGTACTATCTTTTCGTCAATGTTGTCGAGTTTGTGTTTCTTGCTCATTTTCTGCCCTTTCTTTTTGTCTTCTTGTTGCTTTTTTGTCCTTATTTGTTGGACACAAAGGGGACAAAAAAGCCGGTAGCGGGTAAACTTTCATCGTTCAGGCATTAGCACCTTGCTAACTTTATCATTTCACAGGTTGCTGTACGGTCACGGGGCCTGTCCCTCGCGTACTCTGGATGTCTGCTGCCCGGCCTCTCCGGACGACAATGATATTATACCACAAAACCCCTGAAAAGTCAACTCAAAAACGGGATTCCGTGTACCATAAACGGTACATACGGTCACGCATCAGGTTATGACGTTTTGCGGAACAGTTTCCGGTCGCGGGCGGCGCGAACGCGGTCATAACAGGGCCTCCTCACCCTCGCGTTCTCCTGACTTCCCTGCCCGATCTCACCGGACCACGATAATATTATACCACAAAAAGCCGCGGTTCTCAACACGAAACCAAAAGCCCATTGCCAAAAACGGTACATGCTTCAACATCAAAAAACTATTTTATAAAGATTTCAGGCACCATTCCGGATATCTGTCTATTATTCTCTGCATATTCGCGCGCCCCACGGGGTTCATCGTGTGGATTTCGACGCGGTAAAATCGCCGTCCGGCCTCGAGCCAGTCAATCAAACGGATCCCGTCGCCGCCGTCCGCGGCATATTCGCCGAGGTCGTGGTCGCAGTCAATGACGTCTATCTTTATTCCCTTTCGCTCGCAGGAACGAATCACCGCCTTCGCCTCGTTGACGCTGTGACAATGCAGATATCCCTCGGGCGCGGGGCGATTGTCGTCGAGCCATATCTTTACGCGGCCTCTGCACACGGCGCCCGCGGGCACCGCCGGTCTGAACTCGATGACTCTGACCCCTTTGTCCTCAGCGTACTTTACCGTGTGTCTCGTCCCGCCTCCGCCGCCGTTGTACACCGCAATCAGCCGGGACGACCGGTCGACCATCCAGTCGTCGCGCGCGAAAAACGCCGCCCTGCCGGGGGAATCGCCGACAACGTAAACCTCGTCGGACTCGTTGACTACGCGTCTGAATCTTACGCGCCATGCGCCGTCCCAGCATTTGCCGTTCTCAACTCCCTCAAAAGGTATCGCTGAGATAAGCTTAACGCAGGCGCCTTCTTTCTTGAGACGGATAATCTCCTCGGCCGCCCATATATCGACGCCTCTCTGCGTACCGTTTATAAATCTGGTAAATCCGCAGGAAACCGCCGACCTGATCTGAAGCGCGAGCCAGTCTATGACCTCGCCCTCCGGGAATTTGAGCCGCTCCGGTCTGTGCCCCGTAAAGGAGCAGGTCTTCTTTTTCAGAAACTCGTCTTCGGAAAAATCAGTCATACTTTGCCTTTGCATTTGTCAGAATTTCCCTGACTCTTGCGGCGATCGAGAGCGGCGCCTTTACGGTCACGCAGTCGCACCATTCGGCGGCGAACCTCGCCGCCGCCTCGGGCATAAGCGTGATTTTGAACAGCGAGCTGCCGTCCCCGTCCGCGGAATACCTGACGGCGAGATTCCCGAACCTGTCGCGGATCTTCATCGCGCCCCGCCCGTCGGCGGAAAGCACGAGCTCGACCGGCTCCTCTACCCTTTCGCAAGGCAGAGACGCCGCTATCGTGGGGAGCAGCCCGTCGTTTTTCATCCATTTGAAATAGCGGAAATCCCACGGGGCCTGCTTCTTTTCGTAGTTCGAAATCATATCTATCCTGTGCGCGAACGCGGTCGTTATGTCGGTATAGCCGAGAAGGTAATAGAAACCTCCCGATCTGATTATCCTTCCCGTCCTGACGTTTTCGAATCTGACCGGTATCCCGTTCCTGTTCGGGTATGAATAACTTAGCGCGTTGTCGTACGCATCCTGGATTATACCGTAAAGCCGTGAGTCAAGATATTTCTCTTCCGTTTTCATGTCTTCGTCGGCAATATAGACGAGTTTGTCTTCCGCGTTCGTATTTGCCGGTATGAAGTAACGGGTAGTCATGTTGTCGCACAGGCGCCCGACGAGATCTCCCACATCTCTCGGATGGAGCCCCCTGTCCCCGCGCAGAGCGTGCAGAACCATCGTCATTTCGGCATTGCTGAAACCGCCTTCATAATACGTCCCGCCTTTTTCGTCGGTCTCAACGCGATCATCTACCTCCTGAAGCGCGACGATATTTCTTTTGACGGCTCGCCTGTCGATCACGGTGTCGTAATCGCTCTTAAGATATGAAAGTATATCCTGCTGCGTAAGTTTCCTTCCCGCATGCGAATACCGCTTGAGTATGTAAAGAATCTTTACTATCGCTGATTTTTTTGAATCCTGACCGTCCGGCATGATATTTATCTCCCTTTCCGTTATAAATTCTCTGAATAAAACTCCGGCCGTTCGGGATACGGCGCGAATCGGAATCAACTTCGACCAATTTGTTTCCCCGCACCGGTCACGCAAGGCGCCGCGGAGCGCGGAAACTATAAAAAACTCACATGCGAAGGCGGCGTCAACGCCGCCAGCGCCAATCCTAATCCTATCAACCGATTGAGACGTAATGAAGAGGGATTGAAATAGGCGTTTGAAGTTTTGGCGTTTTGTCGGATTGGAGCGTGATGAATGAAGACGCGAGCGGAGAGCAGGTAGTGACTGTCGCGGGCCTCTCGCTGTAACGAGCGGAGGCCGCATAGATCTCCGGTTGTCATAAATTATGCAGCGTCAAGTTCATCTGCATCTGAACGTGTGTGCAGCGTTACAGTTCATCTGCACCTGAACCGGTCTCGGTCTTATCTTTTTCGCGCCGTATCCGGAGCGGCCGGCGGGCGCCGGGATTATTTCCCGGCGGTCCCGACGAACTGTTCGAACGCGTCGGCGAAGCTGCTGTTCACGTCGAAAGGCGGCTCGTAGTCAACCGAAGAGTTGACGAGGCAGAGGTCGAGCGCGGCGGACACACCGTCGGACTCTTTGTTGAGCTTCGCGAGGCATTCTCTCACGACGCTGCGGTCGTAATTAATCTGCGTCACGCGCTTTACGTCGCAGCGGTAGCTGACCTGCGCGCCGTCAACGTTGAACTTGTAGCCCGTGCCGCCGTTGATAATCGTCTTTTCGGACGGACGGAGGTCGCTGAGCTTTTTGAATACCCTCGCGAGGGCCTGGCGCGATACGTTGAGCCCCACCTCGCTGTCGAGGTCAATGTCAAGGGAGGATTTCGCGAGGCGGATGGCGCCGGCGAGCTTCTTCTTCTCGCCGAGAAGGTAAACGAGGAACCGCACGACGTCGGTTATCTGCTCGTAATACACCGTGTCGGGGATGTTGACCGTTGTTTCGTCGGTCGCGTCGGGATTTACCTTGTGGCGGAGGAGCGTGTTCGTGACGAGGGTCACGTTGTTCTCGTTTTCGAGGATGCCCTGCGCCTCGTCGGTGAGCGCCGAAAGTTTGTTCTGATAACGGAAAGCTTCTTTAAGATTCATATTGTACCTCTCTTTTCTTCTCTGTTCTTTTATGTTGTCGTTTCTCAGTCGAAAAGGCCGAGAAAGTCAATGAAAGCTATGGATTCTGCGTCGGATCTCGCGGCGTCCGTGCCGGTCTGCCGGTGGGGATTGAGCCGCCACTTGTCGTGTGTTCTGCCGTTCATATGGAAATACGGGCAATGTTTTATCTCATATCCGGACCGCGTCAGCATTTTCACGTTGACCGTGTCGGAGTCCACTACATAGTCGCGGTCGTACTGTTCCGGAAGCTTCGGGAGGACCCGTGGCTTGCTTCGACGTGTTTCTCTGACCTTGGTTCCCGGTTCGGCTTTTCCGATTCCGTAAAACTTTTTGATAAGTCTCATCAGTGCCGCGTCTCCGAAAAACGCGGCGCTGTCGTAAAGCGGATGATTCATTATTGTCCGATTGTTGAACGTGATGCTCCTGGCTTCAGCTGAGGAGGATCTGTATAATCGGTCAATGTCTTCCAGGAATGAATCAGCCGAGCTGTTCCTGAACAGCGTCACATCGTTGTTTTCACCGTTGCTATTGCGGTCTATAATGTATGTGAATCTGTTAAT
>JAGABQ010000161.1:0-6599 GCA_017614495.1 Clostridia bacterium | reverse complement strand
GCGAGAATATCACCGAGAGCGTCAGAAGGGCGACCTGAAAAAGAAAAAAGAAAATAAAACGCGGGCTGTCGGCCCGCGTTTTTCTTGACAAAACCGCGGAAAGGGTGTATAATATCCTAAACCGAATTTCATATTCGATTTAGAAGCGGTGATATCATGAGAAGCAAAAGCAGTGAAAAGATCGGCAGGATCGTCGAGATAATCGAATACTGGAAACTGAAGGAAGGTGTCGAGCCGACGATTACGCAGATCGCCGCCGACGCCGGCATGTCGAGGAGCTGCGTCCACGCATATCTGACAGAAATGGATGAGAAGGGAATAATCTCGTACAGCCGCAGGCATTACGGTACCCCTAAGACGGAAACTCTGCGCGAGGAAACGAGCGCGGCGCCTGTCGTCGGCTCTGCGATGTGCGGCGACCCGATACTCGACCGCGCGGAAATCGTCGAATACGTAAGACTGCCTGCCTCGATCTTCGGCAAATCGGACGTTTTTATACTCACGGCGCGCGGGGACTCCATGGAGGACGCGTGCATCTCGGACGGTGATCTCGTGGTGGTTGAGAACAGACGGTACGCCGAAAAAAACGAGATTGTCGCCGCGCTCGATGAGGACGGCGGAATCACCCTGAAACGCTTCAGGGGTTTCGGTCCCGACGGAGAGGCGATACTCGCGTACGAAAACGAAGCGCTTTATCCCGGCATGACCCTTTCGATAGACAGGATGAGGATAAGCGGCGTCGTCAGATTCATAATAAAAAAGATCGGCAGCGGAGGCGGTTTCGTGCCCGTCATGGGCGGGGACCCGGCGATATGACGGACGACAGCGGCAGGGTATATATCGCGATAGACTTAAAGAGTTTTTACGCCTCGGTCGAGTGCGCCGCGAGGAACAGAGACCCCCTTTCGACGAATCTGGTGGTTGCCGACGAGTCCAGGACGGAAAAAACCATCTGTCTCGCTGTCTCTCCGGCCCTGAAATCCTACGGAATTCCCGGAAGAGCTAGACTTTTTGAGGTTATCCGGCGCGTTAAGAAAATCAACGCGGAGCGCAAAAAGGCCCTGCGCGGACGCCCCTTCGAGGGTGCGTCTGACGACTGCGTGGAGCTGAAAGAGAGACCGGAACTCGAACTGGATTTCATAAAGGCGCCGCCGAGGATGGCCGAATACATCCGCGTCAGCTCCGTCATTTATTCGATATATCTGAGGCACGTATCTCCGCGGGACATCTTTGCGTATTCGATCGACGAGGTGTTCATCGACGCGACGTCTTATCTTACAAACGGCCTCGCCCCGCGGGATTTTGCACTTAAGATTATCCGCGACGTTCTGCACGAGACGGGAATACCGGCCACGGCGGGGGTTGGGACGAATCTGTACCTCGCAAAGATCGCCATGGATATCGTGGCAAAGCACGCCACCCCCGACCGGGAGGGCCTTATAGTAGCCGAGCTCGACGTCATGTCGTACCGCACGACGCTTTGGGAATATGACAGACTCGCCGATTTCTGGCGTATCGGGTCGGGCATCGCGCGCCGGCTGAACGCAATGGGAATGTTCACGATGGGCGACGTCGCGCGCCGTTCGTTGACCGATGACAGGCGGCTTTACAAAGAGTTCGGCGTGAACGCCGAGTTCATTATCGATCACGCGTGGGGCTGGGATCCGACCGAGATTTCCGACGTCAGGGAGTATGTGCCCGAAAGCAGCAGCTTAAGTTCCGGGCAGGTGCTCTCACAGCCGTACAGCTTTGAAAAAGGAAGGATTATTGTCCTCGAAATGACCGATCTGCTCGTTCTCGATCTTGTTGAAAACGGGCTTGTAACGGACCAGATAATTCTGACGATCGGATATGACGTTGAAAATCTCAGGGACGGGAACGTATACGACGGTAAGATCGAGATTGACAGATACGGCCGCCGGGCTCCCGGGCAGGCGCACGGCTCGATAAATCTCGGCAGGTTCACGTCGTCGACGAGGATCATAATGAAAAAGGTCGCCGAGCTCTACGACCGCATCACGGACAGATCTCTTACAATACGCCGTATGTACGTAGTTGCGAATAACGTAATGCAGGGATGGAAGAAGAAAACGGCCGGCAGACACGTCCAGATGAGCATTTTTGACGATCCCGAAGCGACCGAAAGGCGTATTGCCGCCGAGCGGGCCGTCGGTATGAGAGAGCGGCTTTTACAGAGCGCCGAGATATGCCTGAAGAAAAAGTACGGCAAAAACGCCGTACTCAAATGTATGGATCTTTCGGACGGGGCCACGACGATAGCGCGCAACCGTCAGATAGGCGGACACCGCGCCGCGGATAACTGACAGCCGGTTTTACAGGGACTTTTCCCACCACAGATTGCCTTCATCGCGAAGGAAACGGAAGCCGCAACGCTTAAGAACGTTCTGCGATTTTACGTTTGACGGAATGGTCTCCGCGCAGACGGTTTTGACGCCGAGAGATTTTCCGAAATTTAAAAACGCGCGGAGCGCCTCCGTCATATACCCGTGCCCCGTATATTCGGGATTGAGACCGTAACCGACCTCGGTCTTCCCGTCATTCGGCACGTACTTGAAATCAATCGAGCCGATTATATGACTGTTTTCTTTGAGAACCAAAAGAAACTCCGTGAAAAAAAGATAATTGTCGGGGTCTGCGGCGATCTCGCCCTCGAGTTTCACCAAAAAATCTTTGAGCAGATAGTCGAGCTCCTCGCCCCTGTAAGTCACGCCGTAGGTTTTTTCAAAAAGTCCGAGATCCCTGTTAAAAAGCGACAGATTTTCGCACGTGAAAGGGAAAAGAACCATTCTTTCCGTTTCAATTCGATCTTTCATTTTATCGGTAAACATTTCGCGACACCTCTTTTGTTTAACTCGTCAAATCAGTCAGATCAGTTTTCGCTTTTTTTCGTACATGATGAGATTTTTCTTCTGACAATAAGCAGAAAAAACGATATGACAAGCGCAAGGATCAAGACCGCAGCGGCTGAGACAACGGACCACAGGACACTGCCGCCCCTAGTGAAATTGTAAAAATCTGTCCATTTTCGGAGCAAAACGACCTCGACGGTGTACAAAATTCCGTAGAGTACTGCCGGAACGGCGCCGAGCGGAAACGCTTTTAGGGGCGTCTCGCCTTTCGTTTTCATTATCAGAAACACAGCCGCGAAGACGACGGGATTTATGAGATGGAACAGAAAAAGATACCCGCCGTAAAGAAAGAGGACGGCGCCGGGAGAGCGGAAAGCCATTTGAGGAGCAAATCCCAGAAGAACCGTGAAAAAAGTCAGCGAGGTCGCGGAGCACGTGACAAAAACCAGGGCGACAAGAAAACGCGGGACGCGCGTTTTGCGCTTTCCGAAAAGAGAAACAGCGGCGTAAACAGCTACGGGGATAGATACGATCCCGGCAAGACAGTTGCTCAGATTGGTGAACGCGCGAAAAAAATATTCAGTTCCCGACATTGCGAGGTTCAGGGTCGCGGCGGGGACCGCCTCCGTCATCTCGCATACCGTGACGACAAGGGTGCTTATCGCCGTGTAGGCGCTGAGAATCAGCAGGACGGCGCTGCTCAGCGTACCGGTTCTTTCAGCTTTCATGATTTGACTTATCTTCCGTTTTATGGTATAATTCCAAAGGTATTTGATTATGTGAAACGGACTCAAGATACGCGGCGTTGCGGGTGATTACCGGGCGTCCCCTGAAAGAGTACGCTCTCTCCGAAAACTCCTCGTCGCTCATTTCCGAGAGCGTTCGGGTAGTCACGTATTCGAGATTGCCGCGATAAAAGAAATCAATCGGAGTCAGAGCCGCTTTACGGTTGAGCGGACAAACTGTGCGGCAAACGTCACAGCCCCATATCATTCCGGTTGAGGCGATCAGCTCCGCCGTCTTTGTGTCAAGCTCGCCTTTCTTCTGATTGAGCCCCGAAAAACATTCGTCCGGCGAAGGGCACATCTCGGAGCATCTGTGACATCCCGGACACGCGGCGGGCTCGGTTGTGTTGAAAACGTCAGCTGCGGCGTCGGTCAAAATCTCGCCGATGAAGACGTGACTTCCGTATTTCCCGTTTATGAGCTGAAACTTTTCGCCTACGACGCCGAGGCCGCATCTTGAGGCGGCGACGGTCTCTCCGATAGGTGAGTGATCTGCGAATCCCTTAAATCCGTAGCCCGGGAAAAAAGCCGAAAGCGCGCTCTCGAGGCGGGCAAACAGTTCTTTGAAATAAATGTGGTAATCCCTTGATACCGCGTAGAGCGATACGTTTCTGCCGGGATGCTCCCCGGTATAATAAGGCACTAGAAAGAGTATCGCTGTTTTTGGCTCAAAAGAAACGCGTCTTTTCAGCAGGGGTTCGTTGATAACCTTGCAGAATTCAAACGGTATCATACCGAAATATTCTATTTTTTCGGCGGCGAAGAGGCGCTTCGCCGTTTCGTTCAAACTTAAATTACTCATACGAAAATTATATCACGCGGCGGCGCTTTTTTCAAGCGCGGAGCGAAAGGAAGAGAAAAACAATATGGCGTCAAAAACTAGACCGGCGGAATACGGAGATCAGGACATAGTTTCCCTTAAGGGCGCTGACAGAGTCAGAAAAAGACCTGCGGTCATTTTCGGCTCTGACGGGCTCGAGGGCTGCGAGCACTCTGTTTTCGAGATAATATCAAACTCTGTAGACGAGGCGAGGGAAGGACACGGCGATACTATCATCATCACCGCTTTTTCCGATCACAGCGTCGAGGTCGAGGACTCGGGGCGCGGCGTACCGCTCGGCTGGAATGAAAAAGAGGGACGGTACAACTGGGAGCTCGTATATTGTGAGCTCTATGCCGGCGGTAAATACGACAACAACAGCGAGGCGTCGTCATATACATATTCTCTCGGCCTTAACGGGCTCGGCGCCTGCGCAACGCAATACAGCTCGGAATATATGAACGTGAGATCATACCGGGGCGGCAAGGTCAGCGAAATATCCTTCAAAAAGGGAGAGCCCGTCGGGGAACTCAACGTTTACGACGCGCCCCGCGGCGCGAAAAAAAGCGGAACTGTATGCCGCTGGAAGCCCGACCTCGAGGTGTTTACCGATATTGCAATCCCGCTTGATTACTACAAGGACACTCTTAAAAAGCAGTCCGTCGTCAATTCCGGCGTAAAGTTCATTCTCAGGTGGCAGAACGGCAAGACGTTCGACGAATACGAGTTCATTTACGAAAACGGTATCGCTGACTACATAAAGGAGCTCGCAGGGGAAAATTCACTTACTCAGCCGGTGCTTTGGAGCACGGAGACGCGCGGGCGCGACCGCGAGGACAAGGACGATTACACTCTGAAGGTAGAGGTGTCGTTCTGCTTCTCGAATACCGTCAGTCTTACGGAATATTATCACAACTCGAGTTTTCTCGAGCACGGCGGCTCGCCTGATAAGGCTGTTCGCTCGGCCTTTGTTGCCGAGATAGACAAGTTTATAAAGAGCGCGGGAAAATATCTCAAGAACGAATCAAAAATCTCGTTCCAGGACGTTTCCGACTGCCTTGTGCTTGTGTCAAACAGTTTTTCGACCAACACGTCGTACGAAAATCAGACGAAAAAATCCATAACCAACACCTTTATCGCCGAGGCGATGACCTCTTTCCTGCGTCATAATCTCGAGGTCTATTTTGCGGAAAACAAGCAGGACGCAGAAAAGATCGCGGCCGCCGTCCTTGTAAACAAGAGAGCGAGAGAAAAAGCAGAGTCGCAGCGTATCGAGATAAAGAAAAAACTGACTGGCACCATAGATATGGCGAACAGGGTCGAAAAGTTCGTCGGATGCCGCTCAAAGGATCCCGAAAAGCGCGAACTCTATATAGTGGAGGGCGATTCCGCCCTTTCGTCGGTAAAGACGGCGCGCAGCGCGGAGTTCCAGGCGATAATGCCAATTCGCGGAAAGACCCTGAACTGTCTTAAAGCGTCCTATGAGAGAATATTTAAGAGCGACATCATCACCGATCTGCTGCGGGTCATCGGATGCGGAGTTGAGATAAAAGGGAAAGTCAAGGGTGACATCGCCGAGTTTTCTCCCGATCTGCTCCGATGGAACAAAATAATAATCTGTACCGATGCCGACAAAGACGGATTCCAGATTCGCACGCTCGTGCTTACTCTGTTTTACAGGCTCCTCCCGACCCTTATAAAAATGGGCAGGATCTATATTGCCGAGACTCCGCTTTACGAGATAAACGTCAAAGACAAGACGTATTATGCCTACGACGAGGCGGAAAAGGCGAGGATACTTAACAGGATAGGAAACGATAAATACCGCATACAGCGCTCAAAGGGACTCGGCGAAAACGATCCGGAAATGATGGCCGAAACGACGATGAACCCCGCCACGCGCCGCCTTATAAGGGTCAGCGAGGCGGATCCCTACGATACTGCTGTCATTTTCGACACGCTCCTCGGAGACGATCTGCAGGCGCGTAAGAATTTCATCACTCAGTTCGGTCACATGTACATATCCGACCTCGACGTCGGTGACGATTGAGTAGTCCGCCACCGGACAGATGCTGCGAGGTTCTTTTGATGAAACGAATAATCAAAATCGCGTCGTCGATCATG
>JAGABQ010000015.1:0-4570 GCA_017614495.1 Clostridia bacterium | reverse complement strand
GACCATCAAAACGGCCAGAATAAGAGCAAATATTCTCCTAACCTTCATTGTTTTCTCCTTATTGTTGTGATTGATTGTCTATATTTCGGCGGAAGCCGCCATACATTGCGCTATCTATTTTATCATCGTACCGTCGCGAGGTCAATGCGAAAATCGGACATTTTTTTCAAAACATGTCTGAAATCGTCCAAACGCCGTTTTAACTGTGTTTTCCCGGATCCGGCGCTAATCTGCGTTGACAAAAAATCCCCGGCGTTTGTACCGGGGATCGGTGTTATACGGGTTTGTCAGATCTTTGACATGAATTTTGCGTAGAACGCGTCGCAGTCCTCCGTAACGAGCTCTTCGATAGCGGCCCAGTATGAGGAGTAGTCGTTGACTCCGCCGGTCGACATCTGGTCGATCTTCTTAAAGGCGGGAGCGTAATACGAGACGTAGTCGTTAGGCGAGAATACCGAGGTAAACGCGCGGAACGACCATTCGGTCAGCATCCTCTCCCAGTTTCTTCTCGAGGGCTCATCCTGAATGACGCGCTGCTGAATGAAGTTCTCATAGAACGCGGGAAGGAGTTCCTGCTGAGAGCCGAGGGACATGGCCTCGATCATAGCGCCTACAAACTCGGGGCGTGTGATGTTCGACGGAACAAGGAGATATCCTCCCGAAGCGTAATTGTAATACGTATCCTGGGTGTCGTCGAACATCGGGAAAGGGATGATTCCGAACTCGAAATTCAGTTCATTGAACATCCTGATCTCACTCCCCCACGCCGAGAAGAGACAGTGGCCCGCAAAGAGCATGTGGTCGTGCATGTTCCATTCTTTTACCCAGACCTCGGGCTTTCTCACGAAGGTCTCGATCTTGTCGATAACCGCCCTTGCCCTCAGAGTACCGTAGTCAAACTCGAAACCGTCGTTTCCGAGATACACGCCCTTGAGGCCGGCGCCCGGGAAAAAGAAGCACGCGCCGTACGGATTTCCGGCAAAGCCGTAATAATCGTTATCATCCATGTCGCCGTCGCGGTCGAGGTCCTCCGTCTGGCCCTCTATAAGACGAAAAACGTCATCGAAATACCACTCTTTTTTGTCGACGAGGTCGTAGACGTAGTTGTTTTCGTAACCGATATCGACCAGCTTCTCCCTGTTCAGAACGAGGCATCCGGCGCTCTGACACGGATACGTCATATCCGACACGAAAATGTATTTCTTTCCGCCGAGCTCGTACAGGTCGTTAGCCTCTCTGTTGTAATAATCCGCGTCCCAGGTGATATACGGAAGTGTCGCCGCGTCGTAAAGGACCTGATCGATAACGAGCGTCGCGAAATTGTGATAACTCTCAAGAAAATAGAGATCGACGTCGTCCTCGCCGTTCAGGACCTTGTTTTCCATATACTGGAGACCTTCTCCGTTTCCGAACCAGTAGAAATCCTCCGTGCAGGTGATGGTGCACTTGAGGTCAGCTTCGATTCTGAGATTGCGCCTGTTTGCGGCGTTTTCCATGAGGTTACCCTCTTCCGGCTCGTCAACGTCAAAGTAGTTGGTCCAGCCGTGTCCGATGTTGCCGTCGTGATAGGTGGAAATGACAAACTCCTCGCCGTCAAACGTCGTTCCGTCCGGAACGCCGCCCCATCTGTTCTTGGGGCCGTCGCCGCCCGTGCCCGTGCCGCTGCCGCCGCTGCCCGAGCAGGCGACCGCCGCCCCTGAGACCGTAATAACAGCCAGAACAATAGCAATTATTTTTCTAACCTTCATTGTTTTCTCCCTGTTGTTGCGATTCATCGTCTTTTTTTCGGCGGAAACCGCCATACATTGCGCTATATATTTTATCATCGTACCGTCACGAGGTCAATGCAAAAAAAGATATTTTTTCAAATCCCGGTAAAATCCGCACAAAACGTCCCTCCGTATCCGCGATTGCGCGGGAAACGCGGCGCTTGTGAACGGTTTTGGACATTATTTGGCCGAAAATGTCCGAAAACGTATCCCGCAGGATTGACACAAAGCGGGAAAAGCAATATAATATTGACGAAAGGCGGTTAACCGAAACATGCGCGAGCACGGCATACAGATCGAAAACACATATTTCCGTCTTCTCCACGACGTCCCGCACGTAAGCGCGGTACTCGAAGGAAATCACGAGGTCGGAAAATACGTCTCATACATACTTCACTCACATCCGTTCTATGAGCTTTTCGTATGCGAAAACCACTCGATAGAAATAAAAATCCCGAACGGCGTGATAACCGTCGAACCGGGCGACGTCGTGATCATCCCTCCGGGCAAGGAGCACGTCAAGCTCCCGACGGATCCCCGGACCAGGTGGAAATCGGTCTGTTTTTCCTATTTCCAGAGAAAGCGGAGCAGCCAGGATCTTTATCACGACCTGACACAGTTCCTCGGTCAGGACGAGCCGATACACATAAAACATCACCACGATATATCGATACAGCTCTGCCGGCTCGCTGATCTCGCAACGACGACGCGCTCGAAATATCTTGCGATAACGCTCGCCGATATCCTCGTGCGTCTCGCCGACATGAACACGGGAATCCTCAGAGCGAGCGGAGCCGAACCCTCGAACGCCGCCCAGAAAAACGATGACGTCGACATAATCGGCAGCACGCGACTCGAGAACATGCTCGCTTCGCAGTTCATGACAGACCTCACGACGAAAAAGGCCGCCGAGCAGTTCCATATTTCGGTTAGACAGCTCGACCGTCTGTCGACAAAATATTACGGCGTGACCTTCCGTCGGACGATGATGCAGAGGCGTATCCGCGTGGCAATCGAGATGTTCAACAGCACGCAGCTGTCGATAGAGCAGATCAGCGCGGCGATAGGTTTCTCGTCGAGAATGAGCTTTACGAGGGCGTTCATATCGGAATACGGCATGGGTCCCGGAGAATACCGGAAAACCTATTTCCAGGGCAAGAAAAACGCCGAAGACGCAGTAAAAGAG
This sequence comes from Clostridia bacterium, assembly GCA_017614495.1. Lineage (GTDB taxonomy): Bacteria > Bacillota > Clostridia > Oscillospirales > CAG-272 > Colimorpha_A. Next base: position 1,615 of record JAGABQ010000015.1, on the reverse strand, counting down.
GAGCGGAAAGAAAATAAGGATGACTAACAGTGAAATAATGCAGAGCATAAAAGGCGGGCTTATCGTTTCCTGCCAGGCGCTTCCCGAAGAGCCGCTTCACAGCAGTTTCATCATGGGAAGGATGGCATACGCCGCCATGCTCGGAGGCGCAAAGGGCATCCGGGCAAACACGCCGGAGGACATAACGGAAATAAAAAAGAACGTTTCCCTGCCCGTCATCGGCATAGTCAAAAAGAATTTCGACAACAGCGAAGTCTTCATCACCCCGACGACGGAACTTGTCGACTCGCTCGTATCCGTCGGATGCGAAATAATTGCGATGGACGCGACTTTCCGCAAACTCCCCGACGGACGGACTATTTGGGAGATGTTCCCCGAACTCAGAGACAAATATCCGGATCAGCTTTTTATGGCCGACTGCGCGTCCTACGAGAACGGGATCGAGGCGGCAAAGCTCGGCTTCGACATCGTCGGGACTACGCTTTACGGATACACACGCGACCCGATACCCTGCCCGGCTCCCAACTATGAGCTTATATGCTCTCTCGTGCGGGACGCGGGCGTCCCGGTAATAGCCGAGGGCGGGATATGGTCGCCCAGACAGCTCAGACAGGCGATGGACTGCGGAGTGCACGCCTGCGTCGTCGGCTCGGCGATCACGAGACCGTACGAAATAACAAAACGCTACGCGGCCGTGTTGTAACGGCTTCACAAAGACAAAATCAAGTTTATCAGTTTCCAAGGAGAAAGAATCATGTCAGTTCCGGCAAAATACAGAGGCGCCTTCCCGGCGTTTTACGCATGCTACACAGCGAGAGGAAAGGTATCAAAGGACCGCGCGGCGGCGCTCGCCGATTATTACGCAAGTATAGGAGTAAAAGGGCTCTACGTCTGCGGCAGCTCGGGAGAATGCATCCTCCAGTCTGTCGATGAGAGGAAAGCGACCCTCGAGGCCGTTATGGACGCCGTCAAGGGCAAAATGACTATCATAGCGCACGTCGCCTGCCCGTCGACAAAGGACAGCATCGCGCTAGCGAAACACGCCGAAAAGCTCGGTGTCGACGCCATCGCCATGATCCCCGGAGTCTATTACGGGCTCAGCGACGCGACAGTCAAAAAGTACTGGCTCGACGTCATATCCGCGACCGACGCCGTCCCGCTCCTCATATACAATATACCGGGAACGACGAACGGATTCAATCTTTCGACTCCCCTCTTCGTCAGCATGCTCGGGACCGGAAGGGTCATCGGCGTCAAGAACAGCAGCATGAGCGTCCAGGACATATACCGTCTTAGGACCGCCGGCGGCGAGGACGTGGCGATATTCAACGGACCGGACGAGCAGTATATGGCGGGGCGCGTCATGGGCGCGTCAGGAGGTATCGGCGGCACCTACGGCTGCATGCCCGAGCTCTTCCTGAAACTTGAAGAACTCATAACCCTCGGAAAACTCGACGACGCCACGCGTCTTCAGAGCAAAATAACCGGCATCATTTACCGTATGTTCGACACTTCGTGCCTCATGACGACCTGCAAGAAGCTCACGGCTATGCGCGGATACGACATCGGAACGACACGCGCGCCGTTCCTCCCGCTCGTCAGAAAAGATATGCCG
>JAGABQ010000160.1:0-7994 GCA_017614495.1 Clostridia bacterium | reverse complement strand
GCATGGTGTCGTACGCAAAGCGCAACGCCGAGCTCAGCGGACTTTCCTCGGCGCCGATCAGATACATCGTCGACGACTGCGTTAAGTTCTGCGAGCGCGAAAAGAGGCGCGGAAACAGGTACGACGGGATCATCATGGATCCCCCCTCTTACGGGCGCGGCCCGGGCGGCGAAAAATGGACTCTCGAGGACAGTGTCGACGGGCTCGTCGGGCTCGCTTCGGAACTCATGACTGCCGAACCGCTGTTTTTTATCCTCAATTCCTACACTACCGGGCTGTCCGCGGCGACGACCGGGTACGTTCTTATGAAAAATCTCCCGTCATTCGGGTCGATAGAGTCGCATGAGCTCGGTCTGCCGGTCAGGAGCACCGGCGGCATACTCCCGTGCGGCGCGACCTCGAGATGGAAGGCGTGAACAGGGTACAGCATGGCTTTTATTTCCGTAAAAAATCTCTCTTTCTCATACGACGCAAAGGCCGCTGAAAAGGACGACGCGGCGTACGTGCTTAAGGACGTGACGCTCGATATCGAAAAGGGATCGTTCGTTTGCGTCCTCGGGCGCAACGGATCGGGCAAATCCACGTTTGCAAAGCTACTCAATTCCGTCCTCAGCCCGACCTCGGGGACGGTGACGGTCGACGGGACCGACGTTTCGTCCCCCGACATGTCCGAGGATGAGATTATTTCCGTCAGAAAAAAGATCGGCATGGTGTTTCAGGATCCGGACGACCAGCTCGTCACGACGATCGTCGAGGAGGACGTCGCCTTCGGACCCGAGAACATAGGTATCGATCCGGCGGAGATACGCGTCAGGGTCGACGAGGCGCTGAGGACCGTCGGGATGACGGAGTTTGCCAGCCACTCGACGCATCAGCTCTCGGGAGGGCAGAAGCAGAGGATAGCCGTCGCCGGGATACTTGCGATGGAGCCGGAATGCATCGTTCTCGACGAATCGACGGCGATGCTCGACCCGCAGGGAAGGCGCGACATCATGGACACGGTCACCCGGCTCAACAAGGAGAAGGGCATCACCATAATACATATCACCCACAACATGGAAGAGGCGGTAGCAGCCGACAGGGTGCTCGTCATCGACGGAGGCAGGTTCGTCCTCGACGGCGCGCCGAGGGAAGTGTTTTCTAACGTCGAAAAGCTCCGCGGCATAGGGCTCGACGTCCCTCAGGTCACCGAGCTCTGCCACCTGCTGAGAAAACAGGGCCTTGACGTCCCGTCGGACGTCATAGATCCCGACGAGGGCGCGGACGCAGTGTGCGACGCGCTGAATAACAAAAAATACCGGTCATACGGACCGGATTAAGGATTCACATGGCAAAGATTGAGCTTATCGGCGTCTCGTACGTATACGGGAAAGGGACGCCGTTTGAAAAGCTCGCGCTGGACAACGTCAACGCGGTTTTCGAAGACAACAGAATAAACGGCCTGATAGGGCACACCGGCTGCGGAAAATCGACGCTCGTCCAGCTCCTCAACGGACTTCTCGTCCCGACGGAGGGCAAGGTGCTCATCGACGGGCGGGACGTCAACGAAAAGGGCGCGGATCGCCGCGCGCTGAGATTCAGGGTCGGCCTCGTTTTCCAGTATCCTGAATATCAGCTTTTTGAGGAGACTGTCCTTGCCGACGTTTCGTTCGGCCCGAAAAACATGGGTCTCGGCGCCGGGGAAATAAACGACCGCGTACGGCGCGCGCTCAGGTTTGTGGGGCTCGGAGACGACGTCCTCACGGTCTCGCCCTTTGATCTTTCCGGCGGGCAGAAGAGGCGCGTCGCAATAGCGGGAATAATGGCGATGGAACCCGAGGTGCTGATCCTCGACGAGCCGGCCGCGGGCCTTGATCCCGCCGGCCGCGCCGATATACTCGGCGGCGTGAGGCGGTATCAGAGGCAGCGCGGCGCGAACGTGATAATCGTCAGCCACAGTATGGAGGACATGGCGGAATATTCCGACGTAATCTCGGTAATGGATCACGGCAAGGTCGTCGCGAGCGACGCCCCGGGGAGGATATTCTCGGATGCCGATGGTCTTCGCAGGGTCGGACTTGACGTTCCGCAGATAACCCGCGTTATGCGCAGGATAAGGGAGCGCGGAGTTCCTGTCGACGACACCGTCTACAACGTTGTAAAGGCGGCTCGCGAGATTTCGGGGCTTTTCCCCGACGGAGGCCGCGATGCTTAAGGATATAACTCTCGGCCAGTATTTCCCGGGGACGTCCGTCCTTCACAAAATGAATCCGACGGTCAAGATCATCGGGACGGTCATGTTCCTCGTCGCGGTGTTCCTCTGCCGTTCGCTCCTATCGTTCGTTTTCATTCTCGCTGCCACGGCGGCTTTTATAGCTGTTTCCGGAGTCCCGTTCGGGATAATACTCAAAAGCATAAAGCCGCTTATCTTCATTCTGATTTTCACGACGCTTTACAGCGTGTTTTTCGTCAAGGGCGACAACCTTCTCCTTGAATGGAAGATCATCCATATATACCGTGAAGGCGTGGTAAACGCGCTGCTAACGGACGTCAGGATAATATGCCTGCTCGCCGGGAGCTCGGTGATTCTAACCTATACAACCTCGCCGATAATGCTCACGGATGGGCTCGAGGAGCTGATGAAACCGCTCAGACTCTTCAGGGTCGACGTTCACGTCTTCTCTATGATGATGTCGATAGCCCTGAGGTTCATTCCCACGCTTATCGAGGAGACGGACAGGATAATCAGCGCGCAGAAATCCAGGGGCGCGGATTTTGAATCAGGCAATCTGTTAAAGCGTGCAAAGGCGCTGATTCCCGTAATCATCCCGCTGTTTTCGTCGTCGATCAGACACGCGATAGACCTAAGCACGGCGATGGAATGCCGCTGTTATCACGGATCGAAGGGAAGAACGAGGATGAAGGATATCTCCCCTAAGGTCACGGACTGGCTTTCGCTCCTCGTTTTTGCCGCCGTGATAGCCGCCGTCGTTCTGCTCAACGTTTACGTTCCTCCGGCGCTTGCCGGTATCGGGATGATGGGGTACTGAGCGTTGAAGTACAGGATACGCGTCGCCTTCGACGGGAGAGATTTCAGCGGATATCAGTTTCAGCCGGGCCGCAGGACCGTGCAGGGCGAACTGACGAAGGCGGCGGAGACCCTTTTCGGGGAGTGCTCCGTTACTGGCTGCTCCCGTACCGACGCGGGCGTCCACGCGACCGGTTTCGTCGCTTCGATAGAGACCGTGTCGGGGAGCGTACCGGCCGACAAACTGCCTTTGGCTATGAACTCGCTCCTTCCGGAGGATATCGCGGTGACGGACGCGTCCGTCGCGCCCGGCGGTTTCCATCCGAGATACGACGCAAAGGGAAAGCATTACAGATATCTGATAAGCGACTCGCGTCTGAGAGATCCGCTTCTGCGCGGCAGGGCGTGGCAGATACATACGCCCCTTGACGTTGACTTAATGAACGAAAGCGCGCAGATCCTTGTCGGAGAGCACGATTTCGCCGCGTTCTGCGCCGCAGGCGCCGCGGTAAAATCGACTGTCAGAACGATTTTTGACATAAAAGTCCGCCGGGAGGGCGGCGCCGTGACCGTCGACGTGTACGGCAACGGATTTCTTTACAACATGGTGCGTATAATCGTCGGCACTTTGGTTTACGTGTCTCAGGGAAAACTGACGGACGACGATATAAGAAAACTTCTCGAAACGGGAGACCGTACCGCCGCCGGCATAACGGCGCCGCCGGACGGCCTGTACCTCGCCGAGGTCTATTACTGATCTGAAAGGATCCTGAAATGGGCGACGAATCGAAAAAGGCATTGATATTCGATACGACGACGTTCGAAACGGTCGGCAACGACCCGGACGCGCCGCTTTCGTCGTCCTCCGATCCCGAAGGAAAGGAAAAACACGTTTCAAAGGGTACGGAGTACGTCCCTCAGGGCGGCGGCTTCTCGATAAAGACCTCGCCCGAGAAGCTCACGACGTACGTCAAGAACTCCGACGTTGAGCCCGCCACGGACGCCGACGCGGAGGAGGACGAAAGCTCAAAGAAAAAGGCCGCCAAAAAAGAAAAAAAGCGCGAAAAGGCGATACGCCGTGAGGAATCCCTGACTGAAAACGAAAGGGATGAAAAGGCCGAACGGCGCAGGCGCGCCGAGCGGCGCGAGCGGCAGTCGGTCAGGATGGACCGGATACGGTTCGACCCCGAGAATATCTATACCGAAAACAGATATTTCACCTCGTTCGCGAAAAAATATACCGTCCTCAAACTCATATCGATGGTGCTCGCTGCGGCTTTTGCCTTTACAATGCTCGCGGTTTTCGGCTCGTCGATAACCACCGACAATTTCAAGTATCTGTTAAAAGACATAGACTTTTCGAGTCTCAACACCGGGTCCTTCGAGTCGATGTATTACAGCGGCGGTCTTGACGCTCTGTTCGCGGTCTATCGCGGCGACCTTGTGGTCGTGAATCCCGGCTCAACGTCTCTTTACAAGGGTTCGGGCGCCAGGGCGTTCTATCTCGAAAACGAGTATTATTCCCCGGCACTCGTCGCTGGATCCAAATATTTCCTCGTATACGATTCGGGAAACACAAGCTACGGCTACACGGTCTATAACAGTTTTACCGCGCTTTCCCAGAAGACGATGTCAAATCCGATAACGTGCGGGACCATCTGCGACGAGGGAAGCTACGTCCTCGTGACGAGAGACGAGAACTACAAGTCGATAATATGCGTTTTTGACAGGGATCTGCGGAACTGTCTCGAGATAAGGAAGGACAAATATACCGTTTCGGTCGATTTGTCCCCGGACGGAAAGAAGCTCTATACGGCCGCGCTTTACGATCTTGACGGAGATTACAGCACAGAGATCACCGTCGTCGACATCGAAAGCGGCACCGAGGACATCACGATAACGGTCGACAGCGTCGTGCCGATGATCGTCAAATGCATGAACGGCGGCGGTTTTGCCGTCGTGTACACAGACAGGATAATAGTTTACGGCGACGACGGGATAAAGCTCAACGAGGTCCTTCCCGTCACACAGAACCTCGTCAGGGCGTACGCGGCGAACAATCTTATATGTCTGACCTGCAACGCCGGCGTTGTCGGCGACGAAAAGGAGATCAGGGTCTTCGATACGAGAGGCAAGGAAACGATCCGCGTAAACGAGAGCGGCGAGCTCATAAAGATCGCCTCGAACGACGGGTGCGTTCTCATAATGTTCCAGGAGTTCGCGCTGAAAATCGATCCGTCGACCGGAAAGACATATCGCGCCGAAATATTGCCGAACGCGCTTGAGCTTGTCTTCGCCTCGAACGGAGAGCCGTTCGTGTGCTATACCGGAAGCGCGCTTCCACTCGATTTCAAGGAACAGAACAAGGGGTAATAATGGAATTTTCGATACCTTCTCTGATACTCGACGGGATAGCCGTCCTGATAATCGTCATAAGTCTTATAACCGGGATAAAACGGGGGTTTTTTAAGTCGCTCGCGTTTCTTTTTGCCGTTGTTGCCGCCGTTTTCGTTTCAATGACGTTTTCGGACCGGCTCGCCGTATGGCTGAACGAAAAATTCGTCAACGAAGGCGTAAACGAAAAGATCATCGAGCTGATCGAAAAGATCGTGCCAGAGGAGACGGAGGGCACCGAAACCCAGCCGGCGGAGGGAGAGGAAAAAAGCGGCTCCGAGGAGACCGAAAAAAGCGAAGAAGCCGAAAAGAGCGACAGTTTCCTCGACGCTCTGACAAACGGCGGCGCGACTTTCTCAGCGCTGTTTGAGCGGCTCGGCAGCTCGGTCGACGAGCTTCTCGGAAAGATAAAGGACAAGACCGGGGACGCACTTAAAGGAGCTGCGGAAGAGCTAGCGGATCCGCTCTCGACAAAGATCTCAAAGGGAGTCGCGGTAATTATCCTGTTTGTCGCTACGCTTTTGCTCGCTCTGATAGTCATCAAGCTCTTTGACGTGATTTTCAGCACCGCGCCGCTCAGCGGCATCAACCGCCTGCTCGGCGCGATAGTGGGACTTATTAAAGGGATACTGCTCGCCTTCATATTCTGCTTCGCGGCGTGCCGGCTCGTGCCTCCTCTTTCGGGGCTCATCGAGTCGATCCCGACCGATATAATAGAAAAAACTTTCATAGTCAGACACGTAGGTCTTTTCTGACAAAACGGAGACAATAACATGCAAATGTGCGTAAGGTGCAAGACGAGGCCCGCCGAAATATTCATCAACCGTACGGTAAACGGCGTGACTCAGACGGATGGCTTCTGCCGTCAATGCGCAACGGAACTCAATTTTTTTAACCTCAACAACATTATGAAGAACCTCGGCCTTCCCGAGGACGCGATGGAGACGCTCTCGAACGAAATACAGAGTCTCAGCGAAGCGGAGGATCAGTTCCCCGATGAAGAGAGTTCCGATCCCGTCGAGGAGTCGACCGGCGAGGGGCTTTCAAACGGCAGGGCGCCGTTCTTCAACCTCGGAAAACTTTTCAGCCAGCTCGGGCTCGGGCCGGCGCCGCAGCAGGGCGGGACGTCCAAAAATGCCGGCGGGACGGATAAAAACGGGCAGGGAAAGCAAAATCCCAAAAAGAAAAATCTCAATACGTACTGCACGGATCTGACTTACAGAGCGGCTCACGGCGGGATAGACGACGTGATAGGCAGGGAGCGCGAGCTCAGCCGCGTCATGCAGATACTCTGCCGCAGACAGAAAAACAACCCGTGTCTCATAGGCGAGCCGGGCGTCGGCAAGACGGCGATAGCCGAGGCGCTTGCTCTCAAGATAGCGCGCGGCAACGTGCCCTACAAGCTCGCCGGCAAGGAGATCCATCTGCTCGACATGACGGCGATCGTCGCCGGCACGCAGTTCAGGGGACAGTTTGAAAAACGCATGAAGGACCTCATCGAGGAGGTCAAAAATCTCGGCAATATCATCCTCGTCATCGACGAGGTGCACACCATAGCGTCGGCAGGCGACGCCGAGGGGTCGATGAACGCCTCGAACATCCTCAAGCCGGCGCTCTCGCGCGGAGAAATTCAGGTCATAGGCGCGACCACTCTCAACGAATACCGCAAATACATAGAAAAGGACGCTGCCCTCGAGCGGCGCTTCCAGCCCGTGATGATAGACGAACCGTCGGTAAACGACTGTATCGGCATTCTCAAAGGTATCGGCAAATACTACGTAGATTTCCACGGCATAAAGGTCAGCGACGAGGTGCTCAGAAAGACGGTCATCCTTTCCGAGAGATATATAACCGACAGGTTCCTTCCCGACAAGGCGATAGACCTGCTCGACGAGGCGCTTTCCGCCGTTTCGCTGCGCTCCGGCGCTTTTGCGAAATACCAGGAAAAGAAGAAGGAGCTTGAAAAGGCGGACGCCGATCTCAAGTCCCATGAGTCTCAGCCGGCTGGAGAAGACTCCGAGGGATATTTCAGGGAGCTCGCCGAGCTGAAATCTAACTGCCTGCGTCTCGGCGCCGAGCTCGACGAGCTCAAGGCCGAGACCGATAAGGTCGAGCTGACTGAAAAGGATCTCGCCGACGTCATCGAGATATGGACGGGTATTCCCGCCAGCAACATCGTAGAGGGCGATTCCGAAAAGCTCAGACGGCTCGAGGAAAACATAAAATCCCGCATAGTCGGGCAGGATCAGGCGGTAGACGCCGTGGTTCGCGCCGTCAAGCGCAATCGCGCGGGCGTGTCGGCAAAGAGAAAGCCGGTCTCGTTCATCTTCGCGGGACCGACGGGGGTCGGCAAGACCGAGCTCGTCAAGGTCCTCGCCGAGTCTCTGTTCGATTCTCCCGAGATGCTCATACGGCTCGATATGTCGGAGTTCATGGAAAAGTTCGCCGTTTCGCGTATAATCGGCGCCCCTCCGGGATACGTCGGATACGATGAGGCGGGACAGCTGACCGAAAAGATCCGCCGTAAGCCATATTCGGTCGTGCTTTTCGACGAGATCGAGAAGGCGCATGAGGATGTCTGGAGCATCCTGCT
>JAGABQ010000159.1:0-11560 GCA_017614495.1 Clostridia bacterium | reverse complement strand
CTGGCCGATGCCGCCGCCTATCGTGTACGGGAGTTTTCCCTCGAGGAGGGCGCGGTGGAAGGGCAGCGACGCCCTCTCGAGACAGCCGGCTTCGTTCAGCTGGCGCATTAGGGAGATCTCGTCGACCCTGATTCCCATCGACGACAGCTCGAGCGCCGTGTCGAGGACGGGATAATAGACGATGATGTCGCCGTTGAGGGCCCAGTCGTCGTAGTCGGGGGCGCGGCCGTCGTGTGGCTTTCCGCTTTTAAGCTTGCCGCCGATCCCTTCGAGGAATATAGCCCCGTGCTCCCGGACGGCGCGGTATTCGCGCTCTTTCGGCGTGAGTGACGGATATTTTTCCTCGAGCTCCGAGGCCTTTACGAAGGTTATCTCCTCGGGGAGGAGACGGGCTGCGAAGGCGTAGTCGTCTGCGATGTACTTTTCGGTGTGACGGAGGGCGGCGTAGATCTTGTTAACCGTGCCCCTGAGGGTCGCCTCGTTCCTTTCGGACCTGTCTATGACGCGCTCCCAGTCCCACTGGTCGACGAAGACCGAGTGAAGATTGTCCGTCACCTCGTCGCGCCTTATCGCGTTCATGTCGGTATAGAGGCCCTCTCCGCGCTCAAAGCCGTAGGCGCCGAGCGCGTATCTCTTCCATTTCGCGAGGGAGTGGACGATCTGCACCTCCCCCTCGGCCCCGGCGATCTCAAAGGAGACGGGCCGCTCTACGCCGTTCAGATCGTCGTTGAGCCCCGAGCTTTTTTTCACGAAAAGCGGAGCCGTCACGCGGGTGAGGTCGAGCTGTATCGCGAGGTCGCGCTGAAAGAAATCCTTGATCTTTTTGATGGCCATCTGCGTCTGTCTCGGGTTGAGCAGAGAGCGATAGCCCTCCGGGATGTATATTCTTGAGTTCTGCATTCTGGTACTCCTGAGCGTAAAACCGGGATAATTATATCACTCGCGCGCTCCGGTGTCAACGCCGGACGGCGCGGACCCCTTGCGTGAAAGGACTTTTCGGAAGGCCGAGACGAGATATTTCGGGTTCAGGCCCTTTACCATTATCGCGTTGTTCGGCCGGACGGGCTTTATGATGTAGCCGGTCACGACGTTCGTGAATATCTGCGTGACGAGCGAGGCGGCGGCGGCGCCGTATATTCCGAAAAACGGGATGAGGACGGCGTTCAGCGCGACGTTTGCGAGCGCGCCCGAGAGATTTATCTTCCAGAGATGCTTCTGGTTGTTCGTCGAGAGCATCCATATCCCGCGCACGGCGCCGAGGTACGAGAAGGTCGTGTACCATACTATGATGGCGAGCGCCGGTGCGGCCGGCGCGTAGGCGGCGCCGTACAGTACGCGCACGATGAGCGTCGGGAATATCGTCATGACAAGGCTCTGGGCGAGCGAGAGGTAAATGACGACCGAATAGAGCGTGGCGAGCCGGTTTTCAAACTCCGGCGAGTCCGGCGGGCATTCCAGCACCGACGGGCGGAACGAGTCGATAAGCGCCGTGAAGACGAAGGATGCGACCCCCGCGCAGGTGACCGCCGCGCCGTAATATCCGACCGAGGCGTCGTCCATCATGTGCTTTATCATGATCTTGTCGGTCTGGGCAAAGACGGTTATCATCATCGAGGAGAGGATGTAGTGCTTGCTCGACGAAAACATCCGGCTCAGCGCCGATTTCGAGAACGAGAACTTCGACCCCCCGAGCTTTTTGTAAACTATGAGCGCCGCGATGCCGATCACCCCGTAATCTATGACGTTCGAAAGGGCGAACCAGATTATGTCGCTGCCCGAGACGAGCAGGAATATGCGGTAGGCGGCCGTCACGACGTAGGCGGCGAGCCCGATTATCGAGGTGAACTTTGAGAGGAGCTTCGACTGATACCAGTACAGAATGAGCTCCATCGCCTGGAATATCAGATTGAGACTGTAAAGGAAGCAGACGAGGACCGTCGTCCTGTCTCCGCCGTTCGCGACGGCGGCAAAGCCGGTCACGCCGGCGATGCAGCAGAGGGAGGAGATAAAGCTCGTCAGTATCGCCGTGCCGAGCGTCTCGCCCTCTTTTTCGGGGCGGTCGATTAGCTCTTTGACGAGCACGTTGCCGAAGCCGAGGTTCATTATCGGGACGACGAAGGCGACGAGCGAAACGGCGTAGTTTATGAGACCGTAGTTCGACGGGCCGAGATATCTCGCCGTCAGCATACCGATAACGAAGGTGAGGACCGACTGTATTATCTTGCACGCGATTATCCACGCGGCGTTTTTCGCGACTTTATTCATGATCCACGGCTTTCCCCGCCATTTCACGGTACAGACGGACGTATTCCGGGAAGCGGAGCTCCCTGTCAAAGGAGCGTCCGCGGGCCGCGCAGTCCCCGGGCGTAAAGGGTTTGTTTTCGCACACGTTGACGATCGCCGAGCGCAGCGCGGCGACGTCGTTCACCGGGACGGCGATCCCGCTCTTTTCGTCGGGGATCTCGGGGCTGCCCCCGGCGTCGAAGGTGACGACGGGCGTCCCGCAGCAGAGCGCCTCGATGTTGACCGTCGGGAAGGTGTCCTCCCTCGTCGGGTTGACGAAAACGTCGGCGGCGGAGTATATTTGCGAGAGCTCCGCAGGGCCGACCCTGCCGAGCGTCACGACGTTTTCCGGGAGGGACGCGGCTGTTTTTTCGTCGGCTCCCGCGAGCACGACGGCGCAGTTCCCGGGCAGGGTTGCGGCAAGCTCCGCAAAGACGTCGAGCCCCTTGGCGTTCGACCAGCCGGAGGCGACTCCGAGGACGATATGCCCGCCCTTTGATTTGATTTTTTCATACAGTTCGCCGCGGACGGGGCGGAAGACCGAGACGTCCACGCCGTTGTTGATTACTTTTATCGGATATTTGCCGAGGAACGACCTGCCGGCGAGGTTCGCGAGCCAGCGCGACGGAGTGACTATCGTCATTTTCTCCGGCAGGGTGAAGAGGCGGCGCTTGAGCGCCCACATAAAGGCGGAGGCGTCGCGCTCCGACGGCGGATAGTCGGCCGGCGGCATGGGACAGTTTTCGCAGCCCGTCTCCCATTTCGTGCAGCCGAGGCCCTCGAAATGCGGGCATCTGCCGGTGAAGGCCCAGCAGTCGTGGAGAGTCCACACGACGGGTAAGCCTGATTTTCCGAGATAATCGAAAAGGATGCCGAGGTTCACGTAGTCCCCGTGGAGATTGTGGAGGTGCACGACGTCCGGATCCGTTTTTTTCAGTTGCGAGACGAAAGCCCTCGTTGCTGCGGCCGAAAAGCAGCCGTGTTTTCCCGTTTTCCCTGCGAGAAGGACGTGGAGATTACGGGACAGTCTCGTGCCGATGTAGATATCGGCTTTTTTGTCTCTCTTATTGGAGCGTGAGGACGGGCAGGCGGTGAGGGTCATGATGCCTTCGCGCGCCGCAGCAGCGGAGATCCCCGCCATGACGCCGCCGGTGCTCCCGAAAACGGCCGAGTTGAGGGCGACGACCGTGAGCTCTTTCTTTTCGTCAGTCATCGCCGAGCCCTCCGTCAATTATGATGCGCGAGACCGCGCGGGGACCGAAGCGCGAGACGTCGGGGAGGACGGCCGTCCCCTCTGAGGCGAGCGCAGAAAGCGCGTCCGACAGAGATTTTTCGTCGTTGTCGCAGAAGGCGAACGCGCCGTATTTCGTGAGATAATCGCATATCATGCCGGAATAGGGGTTGCGCCCGTCCCTTACGACGAGCACCCTGCGCCCCGAGCCGGCCTCGTAAAAGACCTTTCCCGGTATCTGGACGCAGCCCGAGTTCAGCACGCAGACCGATATCCCGTGGGTTTTGGTCAGTTCGCTCAGTTCTCCCGGCGGGACGCGGCCGTGGAAGACCACGTTCGGGACCCCGGGGTCGGGCACGTCGCCTTCGCCGAAAATGTCGAGCGTAAAGCGGCTGTCGTTTGCGGCTGCCGAGACGAGCGGCCTTATATCGCGAAAAGCGGTGTAGTAGTTGCCGGCGTACACGGCGCGGCGGGAATCTTTTTCGCCGTCAATCTCCTCGGAGGCGCACGGGACGTCGGAATAAAACATTTTACTGGCGAGCCGCGGGTATAGCTTTTTCTGACAGGCGCAGAGCGGCGCGGTGCCGTAGATGATCCTGTCTGCGTGTTTTAGGGCGCGCCCCTCGGCGAGCCGGAAGGGCAGGCGTTTGGGTCCCACCGTCTCGGGCGTCAGCCCGCTCATCGCGAGGGGGTCGCTCCAGAACTGGTAATACGGAACGCCGGGGAACAGCCTGTGAAGCTCGTCCCCGTAGTACGCCGCCTCGACCGACGGGCAGTGCGTGAGTATAATCGACGGCTTCTCGAACCGAGGGACGTCGATCTTTTTGTAAAACCCGGCTCTCAGCCCGGTCGAAAGCATCCTGATCAGGCGCGTGAGCGCGTCGCCCTTTTTTATCCCGCCGAATCTGCTCGGCAGTACGGTCGTGACGTCCGTGAGACCGGGGGAGAGCCGCGAAAGCCGCTCCGCCTCGCCCGGGTCCTCGCAAATTGCGAAAAGCACGGTACGGAGGCCGTTTTCCCTTATGCCGCGGAGAACGGTATAAGTCATGATATGGGTCGAGGTCGCGCGGGGATCGTCCGGCGCGCGCAGCTCGGATATGAAAAATACCGTTCCGTCCATTCTGTTCTTCTGCTCTTTTTGTCTTTTGATTTTTACCGGAAAGCGCCGGTCTCTTTAAGTATGTCGATGGTGCGGGGGACGCTTTCCCCGATGCCGTAGAACGGCCGCCAGCCGAGGGCTCTCAGCTTGGAGCCGTCGAGCCGCGCCCTGGTCGCTTTGCTGTATCCCGCGGCCTCGACCCCATCGGGGATCTCGAAGACGACTTTCGTGCCCGCGTGTCTCGCGACGAGGCCGGCGAGATCTCTCAGGGTGATATCTGACGAGACGTCGGCGACATTGTACGCCTCGCCGTCCTCTCCGAGGAGAAGAGCGGTCAGGAGACCGCAGACGGCGTCGGCGACGTAAGTGAACGAATAATACTGCGTCCCGTCGGATTTCAGGACTATGTCCTCCCCGGCAACGCCCTTCTTTATGAACTGGCTGACCGCCTTGGTATCCGATTGCAGCATGGTCGGGCCGAAGGTGCGGGTGAGGCGCGGAATAATGATACCGAGGCCGAGTTGCGAGCGGTAGGCCTGGCAGAGCGCCTCGCCGCACCGCTTGCTTTCGGGATATCCCGCGCGCATGGTGTTCGGGTCGATATATCCGCAGTATTTTTCGTCAAAAAACTCGACGTCACCCCGGTTTTCGCCGTATATCTCGTTGGACGAGGCGAAGGCGAAGCGCCGCGCCCCGTTTTTCACGGCGAGGCGGAGCATGTTTTCGAGCCCCGCGACGTTCGCCCTTATCGTTCCGATGGGGTCGGTCGCGTACTGTCTCGGGTGGGTGTTCGACGCGAGATGCAGGTAATATCCGCCGTCCGGCAGATTTAGGTCTGTCAGCGGGGAAACGACGTCACGGAAGACGATCTCCACTCCGTTCCCGGGGACGGGGAATCGCGCCGCCGCCCTTTCGGGAGAGCGGCAGATGAGGTAAACCGGACAACCGAGGCCCTCCCGGTTTTTTTCGGAAATGACGTCGGCGAGGAAGCTCCCGATCATCCCGGTCCCGCCCGAGATCACGACGGGAGAGCCCGAAAGCCCGTCCCACGGGAGCGCCGCCCCGGCGACCTTCTTCACGTCGGCGACGTACTTTTCGTTTTCGTAGAGCGTCATCACTTGAGCCAGTTGTCTTTTTCGGATCTCAGATAGGCCTTGAACATCTCAAGGTCGTCCTTCGTCGTGAGCTTTATGTTTTTGTCCGAGCCGGCGGCGAAATACAGCCGCTCGCCGAGCTCCACCATCATCGTGTTGGCGTACGACGAGCCGTAAATCCCGATGCCCTCGGCAAACGCCCTGCGGTACGACGAGAGGAGCTTGCCGAACTTATACGCCTGAGGGGTGGAAACGCGGCGGAGAGTCTCGCGCGGGATGTATTTTACCGTGCTGATCTCGTCGTCGACTATGAATATCTGCTCGTTATACGGCATCGACGTGACGGCGTTGCCGTATTTTTCACATTTCAGTATGACGTCGGTCAGGACGGTCTCGTCAACGAGGGGGCGTATCCCGTCGTGAATTATCACGGTGTCGTCGTCGGCGCAGCGCCCTTCGAGGGCGTAAACGCCGTTGCGTATGGATTCCTGTCCCGTTTCGCCGCCCGTCACGATCCCCGCGAGCTTCGTTATATTGAACTGTCTGGCGTAGGCGCGGAGGACCTCCTGCCAGCCGTCGAGACACACGACCTCGATCGCGTCGATCTGCGGGTGTTTCTGAAAGCCCTCGAGGGTGTAGATTATCACCGGCTTGTCGTATATGTTTATGAACTGCTTCGGGATGTCCTGACCCATACGGGAGCCGGAGCCCCCGGCGATTATGATTGCTGTGGTCATTTTCCGTCCTTTCCCGCATAAGGAGTGTCAAGGTCCGTTATACAGTCGTGATGAGTTATCTGCTTTTCGGGCGGCGGCGGAGTGCGCCAGTCGCGGTACAGCGACGTGAGATATCCGTCGTAATCTGCCGGGCAGCAGATCTTTATATCCTCGAAGTCGAGGAGAACGGGCTTGCCGAAAAACTCCGCGGGGACGAACTCCCTTTCGCCCCACGCGCCGACGAGGTTGCCGACGATGCGGCAGCTCTCAAACGGCTTTTTTCTGCACGCCCCGTCGATTTTCAGGGCTATGCGCTTGGCGCCGTTTATATATGGCGGGGTGAGCCGGGCGGCGGCGAGCGCGAGATTCTTTTTAAGCGAGCGGTTTTTCCTGAACTTTATCCGCTTAAGGTCGAGCATGGTCTTCATGCGCCCGACGGGACGGTACGCCTTTTTTATCCCGTCCTTGCCGTCGCAGAGGCCGTCGAGCGGGAATATGTCGATATAAACTCCGCGCACGAGCCGCGGGTGGAGGTTTTCGATGAGCGTCGTTCCGGTGTCGTACATTTTACCGAAGGGATAGCAGAAGCGCGGATCCGGCGAGTCGGTGAACTCAAAGACGTATTTCCCGGTATCCTGCGCGGAGACGATCGCCCGGAGTCTGTCGTACTCGCTCCTCGGCATCCCGACGTCGACGTCGTCGTCCCACGGTATGAAGCCGCGGTGCCGGGCGGCCCCGAGGAGGGTGCCGCCGAGCGCATAGTAGGTCAGGCCGTTTTCTAAGCAGAATCCGTGGAAAAACGCCAGCATTCCGAGCAGTTTTTTCTGTTTTTCAAGCGTCTGTCGGTCTGTCATTTCGATAGTGTGCCGAGCGTATCGAAGAGCCCGGCGTGTCTTTCTGCCATTTTCTCGACTGTGTAGTCTTTTACCGAGTCCGCGGCGTCTTTAAAGACCCGGTCGGGGTCGAGGGATAGCGCTTTTCCGACGGCCTCGGCGAGGGCGGCGGGGTCGTCCGAAGGTACGATAAAGCCCGTCTCCCCCTCTTTTACGAGCTCGAGCGCGGCGACGCACCTGTCGGTCGACACGACGGGCAGACCGAAGGAGAGCGCCTCGTTGACGACGAGCCCCCATATATCCTCTCTCGTCGGCATGACGAAGACGTCCGCCGCGAGATAGTATTCCGCGAGTTTGTCTTTTTTCATAAATCCGGCAAAGGAGACGTTCTCCGCCCCCTCGGATTCTCTCAGCGCCTTATATTCCTCGGGCGCTTCTCCCCCGACGATCACGAATTTCGCGCCGGGGACCCGGGCCGCCGAGCGAATCAGGACGTCAAAGCCCTTTCGCCTGATGAACTGCCCGACCGAGAGGGCTACGGGGCCCTCAAAGCCGAGGCGTTCCTTTGCCGCGCGGCGCGCCTCTCTTCTTTCGCCGGGGCCGGCGAGGGCCGGCACGTCGGCCTCGCGCTGAGACGTGAACGGATACGTGAATATCCGTTCGGGGTCTGCCCCGTAGTGGACGAGATATTTTGTCGGGACGCGTCCCGTTCCGAGCCAGGCGGACGCGCCGGAGATGAAATGCTTTTTTACGAGCTTTTTAAGAGGTCCGTCGTCGGAGATAAAGCCGCCGTCGATCTCCATTATATAGGGTATTTTCCGCCGTCTCATATAGCTTATAGCGTACATGAAGGTCGGCTCGGACCATCCGCACACGACGATGAAGTCGTACCCCTCGCCGATTGTCTTTTTTACGTCGCTGTGGAGCGTCAATCTGCCCCTGCCGACGGTTTTTTCGGGGAAGACGGCGCGGAATCCCGGGCAGCCGTCCGAAAACCATTCGGCGCTGCGGTGTTTTATCTCGTCCGGGCGTTTCAGAAAATACACCGTGAGGTCGGTCGTTTTGCCGAGCTCGGTGAAGAAATCGACGCGATAGGGCGACGGATATACGGTTATGAACAGTACTTTTTTCATTTTTTCAGGGCGAGTTTTTCAGGGCGAGAACAGCCGCGGCGAGCGCCCCGGGCTTCTGCGGCACGGCGACGCCGCCGTTCGCCCTCGCCACCTCTTCGCAGGCGGTGCCCTCGTAGACTACGGCGGGGGTCCCGCATCTGAGCGCCTCGAGGGTCGTCATCCCGAAGGTCTCCTCCCTGCCGGGGTTGACGAAGACGTCGGACGCCGTGTATATTCCG
Source organism: Clostridia bacterium (assembly GCA_017614495.1). Lineage (GTDB taxonomy): Bacteria > Bacillota > Clostridia > Oscillospirales > CAG-272 > Colimorpha_A. The sequence continues at coordinate 2,953 of JAGABQ010000159.1, read as the reverse complement.
GCGAGCTCTTCCCGTGACGAGGTACGCGGCAGGCCGAGGACGCCCTCCGGGAGGGCTTTTATCTGTTTTTCGCTGAGCCCCACGAGCACGACCTTCCATTCCGGGCCGAGCGTTTCGGAGAGCTCAAGGAACTCCGCGAGCCCCTTGCGCCTGTCCCACACCGACGCCACCCCGAGGACGATTTTTTTGTCTTCAAGCCCGTGTTTTGAGCGGAAATCGCTCTCGGTCGGGCGGAAAACCGTCCCGTCGACGGTGTTGCCCACGACCTCGACGGGGTATTCGGAGAGAAAGCTCTGCCCGACGAGCGAGGCGAGCCACTCCGAGGGGACGGTGAGCTCCATCCCGTTCACGCCGGTAAACGCCGCTTTTTTCTTTTCGTAGTTCCTCGCGCTGCCGTCAATGACGCTCGCGGGATATTCCTTTCTGTTCGGGCATCCCGAGCAGCCGGTCTTCCATTTTTCGCATCCGGCGTCGGAAAAATAGGCGCAGTGTCCCGTGAACGCCCAGCAGTCATGGAGCGTCCACTTAACTTTCATGTCCGGCCGGGATTTTATCCAGCCGAACAGCATTTCGTAATTGACGTAATAGCCGTGGATATTGTGGAGCCACAGCAGATCGGGGTCAAAGCCGTCGGCGCAGCGCAGAAATGCCGCCGTCTCTTTTTTCGAGTACAGCCCGCTCCCGTCCGTCAGACGGGCAAGAACGGCGTGTTTTCTGACCGAGAGATCCGAGCCGATTCGCACGGCGTATTTCTCGAGGCCCCGAGGCACCGTGTCCCTGCCGTACGCTATCTTTACGGTGTGCCCCTCGCCGGAGAGGCGGTCGGCGATGTCGGCGCATATCCTTCCGGTGCTGTATCTGCCGCAGACCGAGTTTATGATAAGGACTTTCATTTTCTGTTCTCCGCCGCCGAAAGGAGTTCCTCCGTCAGTTTTTTCATGAAAATGCTTTTGTCAAAATGCTTTTCGTAATATTCGCGGGCGGCCTTTCCCATACGCAGGGTCTCCGTCGCCTCCCCGGCGCAGAACCTGCCGACGTTCTCTGCCAGCGCGGCGGCGTCCCCGGCGGGGGACACGTATCCGCAGTCCGCCTCGGATATCACCCGGGCGGCCTCCCCGTTTATCGCGCCGATCACCGGCCGGCCGGCCGCCATGTAGGACTGCACCTTTCCGGGCAGGGTCATGTTGAGCTCGGGGTCGTCCCTCATCGTCACGAGCATCGCGTCGGACGTTCTGTACAGCTCCGGCATCTCGGAGAGCGGCAGTCTGCCGTGGAAAACGACGTTGTCCGCCCCGTTTTCCTCAGCGAGCGCCCTGAGACGGTCGAGTTCCGTCCCGCCGCCGACGATATGGTACGTGACGGGCAGGGCGCGCGTCAGCGCGGCGGCTTTTATCACCGTGTCGAGGTCCTGCGCGGCGCCGACGTTGCCGGCAAACGTCAGGTTCACCGTCCCGTCCGGTTCGCGCGGATCGGAATATCCGAAGACGTTCTCCGCGTACTGGGGGAGAAACGCGATTTTATCGGGCGATACGCCGGTCTTTTCCGTCAAGTATCCGGCAAAGGTCCGGTTTGCGACGAGAACGCGGTCGGCGCGGCGGTATATTTTTTGTGAGATGTGTGAAAACACTTTGAAAGGAAATCCGCCCCGTCTCAGCCCGCCGGCGACGACGCTCTCGGGCCACAGGTCGAGGCAGTAGAGAACGACGGGCACGCCGCGCTTTTTTCCGTAGCGCAGCCCCGGCTCCGCCATCATGACGGGGCTCAGCTGGTTCACGAACACAACGTCAAAGTCCCCGCCCGCCTCCGGCGCGCATTCTTTGCCGAGAACGAAGCGCTTTGCCGATATCGGGAACGAAAAATAGTTCATCAGCCGGCGGAGGTTCCCCGTTTTTCTCGGTATGAGCCGACAGCGGCGCACCCTCACGCCGTTCAGAGTCTCGTCCTTTCTCGCCCCCTTTTCGTATCCGGGGTATATCTCCCCCTCGGGATAGTTCGGGGTTCCGGTGACGACAGTCACCTCGTGCCCGAGGCGTACGAGCTCCTCGCAGACGTCGTTCAGCCGGAACGGCTCGGGATGGTAATATTGACATATCACAAGTATCTTCATGCGCCGTTCCGTCCGGTTTTCTTTACTTACTTCTGTTTTTTCAGCCGTTCAGGAGGCGGTCGATCCCCGCGGCGGCGGTCTTGCCCGCGCCCATCGCGGAGATAACGGTCGCGGCGCCGGTCACGGCGTCGCCGCCCGCAAAGATCTTTTCGCGGCTCGTCATTCCGTCCTCGTTTATGATTATGCCTCCGCGGCGGTTGATCTCGAGCCCCTCGGTCGTGCTCTTTATGAGCGGATTCGGCGAGGTGCCGATCGCCATAACGACGGTGTCCACGTCAAGGGTGAAGTCGCTGCCCGGGACGGGTACGGGGCGGCGTCTGCCGCCGGCGTCCGGCTCGCCGAGCTCCATGCGGATGCATCTCATGCCCGTCACGAAGCCGTTTTTCGGGTCGCGCGGGTCGTCTTTGTTCTCGTATCCCGTTATTTCCTCGGGATTGCAGAGGAGACGGAACTCAACGCCCTCCTCCTTTGCGTGTTCGACCTCCTCGGCTCTCGCCGGGAGCTCCTCCGCCGAGCGGCGGTAAACGATATACACTTTTTCGGCGCCGAGCCGGAGCGCGGTGCGCGCGGCGTCCATCGCCACGTTGCCGCCGCCCACGACGGCGACCTTCCCGCCCTTCATGACGGGGGTCTCGGGGTCGGGACGGTACGCCTTCATGAGGTTTGTCCTGGTCAGGAACTCGTTTGCCGAGTAAACGCCCTTGAGCGACTCGCCGGGTATGCCCATGAAGTTCGGCAGTCCTGCGCCCGAGCCGACGAAAACGGCCTCGTAGCCCATGTCAAAGAGCTCGTCTATCGTGAGGGTCTTGCCTATCACCGTGTTGCACTGCACGTCGACGCCGAGCG
>JAGABQ010000158.1:0-7641 GCA_017614495.1 Clostridia bacterium | reverse complement strand
TTTGCTTGACAAAAAAGATAAACATGAGTAAAATAAAATCAACGAGTTATGCGGGATTTGCCGTTATTGCACTTAATATGACATCGTGTCGCAGGAGGATGAATTATGAAAGCACCGTTTTCAAGGACACAAAAAGAAAAACGGACTTATATAATGTCACAATCTTTGATACATCGGCTCTGATTGCGAAATGGGGTGATTGAAATGAGAAGGACGTTCGCGTTTTTACTGGCGACTCTTGCTGTTCATATGCTATTCGGATGTCATTCTGGTCATATACAGGACGAAAGTGATTCGCTTGGATCTGTTAAACAAACAGAAACCACAGATTACTTTACTGCTCATCCATTCGTCAGAGAAATCATTAACATAGGATTTGGAGACCCTCAGATGATTACATCAAATCAGATGATGCCGGGAGCCAAGGATATATGGTCAACAGTCGCAGCATGTGGAATAGCGGAGCCACATGAAAACATCGTGACAGATTACGAAGAAACGCGCAAATTATATCCTGAAACCGTTCTTGAAACCATCCTTTTGAAAGTCCGTGTCGAGGAGGTTGCATCTTTCTCTGTTAACGAGTTCTCAAGGTATTATTATTCTGACGGAAGCGAAAAGGCGGTTAGTAACCGCCTCGGGTTTACCGCTGTTTCAACGCTGGTCACCGGAGTAATTGACGTGCTCGGATATGACGAAACCGGGAAGTTCAACCCAGAGGATCTGATAGGCAAAGAAATAATAATCCGGTTCTCCCCTTACTGGTATATTGATAATTCGGGCAGTTTGGTAAAGTATAACGGGCATGCAAATGCTGACGGAAGACGACGTGTATACGGATATGTCCCTGCTGAACGAAACGAGATAATTGTCCAAGTCTCCCGGAATACCCGGGACGGTTTTCGCGGAGTTGCCGCCGAAACGATAATTGAAGAAAACAAGGCGGCTCTGACAAAATATCGAAATCTGCTAAAAAGCAATGAGGCGATTCTAGAAGATGATATTTTTGAGCTGCAGTCTCTCGGGACTGGCGAGTCGCCCGGATTGATCAATCTAGTAAGTGTCAGCAATTACTACCCGGCTATTTCAATCGCAGGCGATGAAATTAATAACTGGAGTGATTTTGGAGATTATCTTCAGTCGTTAAACGTTTATTTCCAAGAGAAAAAAGAGCTCCCAGCGCCTTGGTGTTATGGTTATCAGGGCCTTTCGATGCCTCCTGAAATAAACGACATACTAAAACAAATAAGCATCGGCTTCTGATCCGCTTTGCGGTGCGTTATCGCGCCGCTTTTTTATTTCGTTTTCATGCTCACATCTTGATAATCCGGGCGTTTTATGGTATTATTATAGAGTAAAATAATTCGTTAAGGGCAGCAGAAATGGCAGGTAAAAAATACGTTATTTCGATGGATCAGGGCACGACGAGCTCCCGCGCGATCGTTTTTGACAAAAGCGGCAGCACAGTCAGCATGGTCCAGAGAGAGTTCCCGCAGATATACCCTCATCCCGGCTGGGTCGAGCACGATCCCATGGAGATATGGTCGAGCCAGATGGGCGTGACCATGGAGGCCATGCAGAAGATAGAGGCGCATCCCGACGATATCGCCGCGATAGGGATAACCAATCAGCGCGAAACGACCGTCGTGTGGGACGCCGCGACCGGTCGCCCGGTATTCAACGCGATAGTGTGGCAATGCCGCCGGACGGCGGGGATCATCGAAAAGCTGAAAGCGGACGGGCTGTCGGACTACGTCAGGGAGACGACGGGGCTCGTTCCCGACGCGTATTTTTCGGCGAGCAAGATCGCCTGGATACTGCGGAACGTCCCGGGTGCGGCAGAAAAAGCGGCGAAGGGCGAACTCCGTTTCGGCACGGTCGATTCCTGGCTGATATGGAACCTTACGGACGGCGCGGTGCACGCGACGGACTACACGAACGCTTCACGCACCATGCTTTTCGATATAAGGAATCTGAGGTGGGATAAAAAACTGCTCGAATATTTCGGCATACCCGAGAGCATGCTCCCCGAGGTGAGGCCGTCCGGCGGGATCTTCGGACATACGTCGAAGTTCGGCGGGAACATCCCGATCGCCGGGGCGGCGGGGGATCAGCAGGCGGCGCTCTTCGGACAATGCGGCTTTGAGCCGGGCGACGTCAAAAGCACGTACGGCACCGGCGGCTTTATGCTCATGAACACGGGGCGCGAGGCCGTGAGGTCGAAAAACGGCCTGCTCACGACGATCGCCGCCGGTCTCGGAGACGAAGTAAACTACGCCCTCGAGGGCAGCGTGTTCATCGAAGGCGCGGCCATACAGTGGCTGAGGGACGAAATGCGCATGATACGCACGGCCCCCCAGTCGGAGGAATACTGCCGGGCGGTCGACGACACGAACGGGGTCTATATCGTCCCCGCGTTCTCGGGCATGGGAGCGCCGTACTGGGAACAGTACGCGCGCGGCACCGTCGTCGGGCTGACGAGAGGCGTATCAAAGGATCATTTCATTCGCGCCGCCGTCGAGTCGCTCGCTTATCAGACAAACGATCTGATCTCGTCGATGAAAGAAGACTCGGGGATCGGGATCGACGCTCTCCGCGTCGACGGAGGAGCGAGCGCGAACGATTTCCTTATGCAGTTCCAGGCGGACATATCCGACCTGAAAATAGAACGGCCGGTCTGCGTCGAGACGACGGCCCTCGGGGCGGCGTATCTCGCCGGCCTCGCCGTGGGATACTGGAAAAACGCCGACGAAATCCGGAGCAACTGGAAATGCAGCAGGACTTTCACGCCGTCGGTCACGGACGAAAAACGCGCGGCGCTCCTCAAGGGATGGCGCAGAGCGGTAAAATGCGCGATATTCTGGGCGAAAGAGGAAGAAAACGATGAATGAAAACAGCACGTACGACGTCTGCGTGATCGGCGCCGGCGCCGTCGGATGCGCGATAGCGCGCGAACTAACAAGATACCGTCTTTCGGTATGCGTCGTCGAGAAAGAAGAGGACGTCTGCTCAGGCACGAGCAAGGCCAATTCGGCGATAGTTCACGCGGGATATGACGCCGAGCCGGGCTCTCTCAAGGCAAAAATGAATATCCGCGGCGCGGAGCTCGTGCGCGAGCTGTCAAAAACTCTCGATTTTCCGTACCGCGAAAACGGGTCGCTCGTGCTTTGTTTCGATGAAAGCGACATGCCGGCGCTGCGCGAACTTTACGAGCGCGGCGTCAAAAACGGGGTCGAGGGGCTTTCGATAATCTCGGGAGAGGAAACGAGACGGCTCGAGCCGGCGATATCGGACAAGGTGGTCGCAGCGCTTTACGCGCCCACGGCGGGAATCGTCTGTCCCTTCAACATGACGATCGCTTTCGCCGAGAACGCGGCGGCAAACGGAGCGGAGTTCCGTTTTCTTACGACCGTTTCGGGGATCATTAAAAACGACGGCGGATTTACAGTCATAACCGACCGGGGCGATATCAGTGCGAGATACGTCGTCAACGCCGCCGGAGTGTACTCGGATACGCTCCACAATATGGTTTCGGACAAAAAAATAAGCATAACCGCGCGCAGGGGCGAATACGTCCTGCTCGACCGCGAGGTCGGGGGTCTCGTTGAGAGAACCGTGTTCCAGCTCCCCGGCAAATACGGCAAAGGCGTTCTCGTCGCGCCGACGGTTCACGGGAATCTGCTCGTCGGCCCGAGCGCCGGCGACATCCCGGACAGGGAGGACACCGAAACGACGGCGGACGTCACGGCGGACACCAAACAGAAGGCGCTTCAAAGCGTCCCCGGCGTTCCATACAACAAAACGATAACGGGCTTTTCGGGCATCCGCGCGCACGAGGCGGGCGGGGATTTCATAATCGGCGAGCCGGACGACGCTCCCGGCTTCTTCGACGCAGCGGGTATAGAGTCGCCGGGGCTGACCGGCGCCCCCGCGATAGGGGAATATTTAGCCGGGCTCATCGCAAAGCGCAGCGGCGCAGGGCCGAACGAAGGATTTATAAGCCGTCGCAAAGGTTTCGTCCGGGCGGCGGAGCTCCCGCCGGAGGAACGCGCGCGGCTCATCGCGGAGAATCCGGCGTACGGCAACATCATCTGCCGGTGCGAGGAGGTGTCGGAGGGCGAGATAATCGACGCTGTCAGGCGGAATCCCGGCGCCCGCAGCCTCGACGGCATAAAACGCCGCGTAAGGCAGGGCATGGGAAGATGCCAGGCGGGCTTCTGCACTCCGGGAGCCATGGCGATCCTTGCACGCGAGCTCGGCGTACCGATTGAAAAAGTCACTAAAAACAGACCCGGCTCGGAAATCATCGGAGGTGAGGCGAAATGAACGTGACGAAGAGAGATCTTATTGTCGTCGGCGGTGGGCCCGCCGGTCTCGCCGCCGCCATATCCGCGAAAAAGGCCGGGATCGACGACGTGCTTCTTATAGAACGCGACGACCGCCTCGGGGGGATACTCAACCAGTGCATCCACAACGGGTTCGGCCTTCACACCTTCAAAGAGGAACTGACAGGGCCGGAATACGCCGGAAGATACGTAAAAGAGCTCCTCTCCCTCGGGATAGAATACAGGCTCAAAACAATCGTCGCGGACATATCCGGCGACAGGACGGTGACGTGCGTCAGCTCCGCGCGCGGCGTCGAGATGATACAGGCAGGAGCAATAGTCCTCGCGATGGGGTGCCGCGAGCGCGCGCGCGGCGCGCTCGGTCTCCCGGGATACCGCCCCGCGGGCATTTTCACGGCGGGCACGGCGCAGCGGCTCATGAATATCGAAGGCAAGCTCGTCGGACGTGAAGTCGTTATACTCGGCTCGGGCGATATAGGGCTCATAATGGCCCGCCGCATGACGCTCGAAGGCGCGAAGGTAAAGGCGGTCGCGGAGCTCATGCCGTATTCCGGAGGGCTCAAGCGCAACATCGTCCAGTGTCTCGACGATTACGGCATACCGCTGCTTCTCTCGCACACGGTAACGGGGATTCACGGCAAGCGCCGCGTGACGGGAGTCACGATATCTGAGGTGGACGGCAGCCGTCGTCCCATCCCGGGCACGGAGGTCACTTATTCATGCGACACGCTCCTCCTCTCCTGCGGGCTTCTGCCCGAAAACGAGCTGTCAAAATCCGCGGGAGTCGAGCTTGACCGCGTGACGGGCGGCCCCTCTGTGAGCGACCGTCTCGAAACGAACGTTCCCGGCGTTTTCGCATGCGGAAACGTGCTCCACGTTCACGATCTCGTCGACTACGTCTCCGAGGAGGCGGAGCGGGCGGGGCAGAACGCCGCGGCGTTCATACGCGGTGCGGCGGAGCAGGATTGCAGCGAGCCCGTCACGCTCATCGGCGAGGGCGGCGTCAGATATACCGTTCCTCAGCGCATAAACCCCGGGGTCGCGGAGGACGTAAGGGTACGTTTCCGCGTCGGCGAGGTCTTCAGGGACAAATCACTTGCCGTATATTTCGGGGACGAACTTATAAAGAAACAGAAAAAACGTGTGATGGCCCCCGGCGAAATGGAGGAGATCACGCTGAAAAGGGCGGAACTTGAAAAACTCGCCGGCAGGAAAACCGTCCGCATTCGCGTGGAGGACTGACTTAAATGGAAAAAAGAGAACTCACATGCATCCAGTGCCCCATCGGCTGCCAGCTTACGGTGTCGATCGACGGGGCCGACGTGACGGTTTCGGGCAACAGATGCCCGCGCGGAGCCGCCTACGGCGAAAAAGAGGTCACGCATCCGACGCGCACGGTCACGTCGACGGTCTCGGTTCCGGACGGCGAGATCCCGCGGGTGTCGGTCAAGACGCGCACGGACATACCTAAGGAGCGCATTTTCGACGTCATGAACGAAATACGCAAAACGGAGGTCAGCGCGCCGGTCAGCGAGGGGGACGTCATAATCCCCGACGCCGCCGGCACGGGAGTCGATGTAATAGCCACGAAATCGGTCGGCGCGGCAAAATGACGTACGATTTTGACAGGATCATCGACCGCCGGCACACGGCGGCGTACAAATGGGATATAGGCGAAAACGAACTCCCCATGTGGGTCGCGGATATGGACTTCGCGACGGCGCCGGAGATACTCGATGCGATAAAAAATCGCGTCGAAAACGGCGTTTTCGGATATTCGTATCTTCCCGATGAATGGTACGACGCATATATCGGCTGGTGGGACAGACGGCACGGAATAAAGTATGAAAAGGAAGACCTCGTTTTCGCGACGGGCGTCGTCCCGATCCTTTCGAGCTGCGTGAGGAAACTCACCACGGAAAACGAAAACGTCGTCCTCATGACGCCGGTTTACAACTGTTTTTTCAGCAGCGTTGTCAACAGCGGCAGACGGGTGCTCGAGGCGCCGCTCCGCTTTGACGGCGACGGCGGGTGCTTCATTGATTTCGGAAAACTCGAAAACGCCCTCGCCGACCCGCAGACCTCGCTGCTGTTCCTCTGCAACCCGCACAATCCGACCGGCCGGATATGGACGGAGGAGGAGCTCTCTGAGGTCGGCCGTCTGTGTCTGAAACACGGCGTCACCGTGATATCCGACGAAATACACTGCGATCTCACCGACCCCGGGAAAGAATACGTTCCCTTTCTGAGGGCGGCTCCCGAATGCGCCGGGATGACCGTCACGTGTCTCGCGCCGACGAAGACCTTCAACATTGCGGGGCTCCAGACCGCCTGCGCCGCCGTGCGCGGAAAGCGTCTCCGTCACAGGGTATGGCGCGCGCTCAACACCGACGAGGTCGGAGAGCCGAACGCCTTCGCCGTTGCGGCGACGGTCGCCGCCTTTACACGCGGCGAAAAATGGCTCGACGAGCTGAGGCGGTATATCTATGAGAACAAACTGCTTGCAGAGAACTTTATCGCCGAACGTCTCCCGGAGCTGAAGATATTTCATCCCGAGGCGACCTATCTCATGTGGATAGATATGTCTGCGCTCGGTACTGAGAAACCTGCGGAATTCATCCGCGGAAAAACCGGTCTTGTCCTCTCAGAGGGGACGACCTACGGCGCGGACGCCGGCAAATATCACGTCAGGATGAACGTCGCTTGCCCGCGCAGCGCCGTTCTCGACGGCCTCGAACGCCTCGAAAAGGCCGTCAGGGGCGTTATCTGAACGAAAAATCAACCGCAAAAGTTCAAAAAAAGCCGGAGAGCATCTCCGGCTTTTTTCACTTATTCCTGTACGTTGCCGTCTCCATCGTACTGTTCAAACGAGTCATATGTGATTACATATGGTTGAACGGGCGTCAGATCGGCTTCCGGATTCATTATGACATAGTAGAAGTCAGTAAGTTCCGCTTCAAGTTTGTCTAAGAATCGGATCGCAACAGTCACGTTGGCAGATACGCCTTTGATTTCATAAATCTCTGCGCGAGCATGCTCTTCCGTCAGCATTTTTCCGTCCGCGTCAGCCCAGCCCGCCGTTACGATTACGTTTTCAAGCTTTTCACCAACATATTTGTCGGCAATTCCTTTACCTTTAACGTAAGAAGCATACTTGCCTTCGTCAACGCTGTAGGTATAACCCTTTTCAAACACGCCTTCTACATAGCCTCCCGCATTGATTCCTTCATTTCCACCAGTCGACGGTGTATTCGGTGTTACTACGGGATCATTGCCTTTGAGCATTCCGGGCAGT
>JAGABQ010000157.1:0-3537 GCA_017614495.1 Clostridia bacterium | reverse complement strand
TGATACTGAGCATACTGATTTATCGGGGGGCTGAGCGAAACGTTTTTAGACGATGGATCAACGGTTAAGAACAGAGTGATGTTGTTATATGGATTTACACTGTAGCTACCATCAGCATTTTGCGTAAAATACCATTGCCTGACAGAATTAGAGCCGTTAAGGTTATAGCGAGTCTTTGAAAAAGATCCTACCGATACATACGTCAACATATAACCATCGTCCATTTCAGTTATATAAAAATTATTTGACGTTCGATTATTATTGCCATTTATGAAATCTAATAAACCAGGGTTTTCTGATTCAAAGATACAATCTTCAATTTGTACATTTGAATCTTCAGTCAGTAGACTCGATGTTTCACACCATTCGGCAAAGCAAATCTGAGATAGCATAATCAGTGAAATTGCTACCGAAATAACGGCAAAAGCGTGTTTGTGTTTAGTTTTCATAACTTTCTCCTTTTCTGACAAATATTGTCAAATATTATGATACCACTTTTTTGACTAAAAGTCAATAGTAAATTTGATTTTATATTACATTGATTTTTTGATTTTGCCATTTTTTGTGAAAAAAGTTCTGTCAATGTAAGTGATGAGAACGTTTGGCCCTGATGGATTTCGGGCTAAGGTGCAGAGTCCCAAAGAAGAACGCGCGCAGATCGCGCGCCGCACCGCAGATTATATTTAATTGCGTCCTCCTTTTGAGATCTCTCTGTATATAAGACGAAGAAAAGGGCCAAAACCGGACAAACTTTTTCGCGATTTTCCACAAGTTGTCATAAAATTGATTAAAGTAGTCATATACAAGGAACTTTTCCTTCCGGAAAATCGACTTTTTATCGTACGGGGCTCTCCGCACAGCAAAAAAGCCCGCCGCAATCCCTGCGGCGGGCTTTTGTGAAACAGATAATATATATTTTCGGCGGACAGCGTCCTCCGTGAACGGCTGAGTTGTTCTGAATTATATAAAATCTATCTTTTCCGGTTTCAAGGCACCGGTTGCGCCTTACTTTGCGTAGCTCGTCGCGCGGCTCTCGCGGATTATGTTTACCTTGATCTGTCCGGGATACTCGAGCGTACCCTCGATCTTCTTGGCAATGTCGCGTGCCGTCGCCACCATCTGCTCGTCGCTGACCTCTTCGGGTTTTACCATGACGCGGATCTCGCGCCCGGCCTGAACGGCGAAAGTCTTTTCGACTCCCGGGAAGGAATTGGCAATCTCTTCGAGCTTTTCAAGTCTTCTTATGTAATTTTCAATATCCTCGCGGCGGGCGCCCGGTCTGGCTGCCGAGATCGTATCGGCCGCCTGGACTATCACGGCGGTGATCGTCTTGGGCTCCACGTCTCCGTGGTGTGCCTCTATCGCGTGGATTATTTCTTTGTTCTCCTTGTACTTCCTGGCGATATCGACGCCTATCTGTACGTGGGAACCCTCGACCTCCTGGGTCATTGCCTTGCCGATGTCGTGAAGCAGACCCGCGCGTCTCGCGATCGCTCCGTCAACTCCGAGCTCGTCGGCGATCATACCGGAAATATAGGCGACCTCTATCGAGTGATCGAGAACGTTCTGTCCGTAGCTTGTACGGTAGCGAAGTCTTCCGAGCAGTCTTATCAGCTCGTTGTTCATGCCTCTTATCCCGAGATCGAACACGGCCTTTTCGCCTGCCTGTTTTATTATGGTCTCGACCTCGCGACGGCATTTTTCAACCGTTTCCTCGACTTTTGTCGGATGGACGCGTCCGTCGGAAACGAGTTTTTCAAGAGCCATCCGGGCGACCTCGCGTCTGACGGGATCGAAACACGAGACCGTTATCGTCTCGGGTGTGTCGTCGATAATGAGATCGGCGCCCGTCGTCTGTTCGATGACCCTGATGTTGCGGCCCTCGCGCCCGATTATACGACCCTTCATCTCGTCGTTCGGCAGGGCGACGACGGAAACTGTCATTTCCGAAACGTGCTCCTGCGCCTGACGCTGGATCGCTATCGAGATGATCTCCTTCGCGCGGCGGTCGGCGGTCTCCTTGAGCTCCGCCTCGATGTCGGCGATCCTCTGCGCGGCGTCGCGCCTCGCGTCCGCCTCGATAAGGGTGATGAGCTCGGCCTTGGCCTCGTCTTTGCTCAGAGAGGCGACCTCCTCGAGTCTCGCAACGTGCTGAGCCTTGAGCTTTTCGACCTCTTCGAGCTTGTCGGACTGCTCTTTGATCTTGCGGTTGAGCGTCTCTTCCTTGCGTTCGCAGTTCTCGATCTTTTTATCGAGCACTTCTTCACGCTGCGCGGCGCGGCGTTCGATCCTCGTCACCTCGTTGCGTCGTTCTTTGATCTCGCGCTCGGCGTCGTTCTTGTCCTTGATGATCTTGTCCTTCGCCTCGAGCAGCGCTTCGGTCTTAAGCGACTCGGCCTCGCGCTTGCCTTCTTCGACGATCCGCTTCGCCTCGGACTCTGCCGAGCCGATGGTCTTTTCGCCGATTATCTTACGGACGATGACACCGATGACAACGCCGGCAACAAGTCCGCCCAAGGCGGCTATGACGTACCAGTACCACATAATGCACCTCCTTTATATTTAATTTTCATATATAATGCATTTTAAGTGTGCTTGCGCATCTTTTATATTTTACCACACCGGACGGCTTTTGTCAACTGCTCTTTTCTTTGCGTTGAAAAAGGAGAAAGAAAAACGGGACGCCGCCGAACGACACGGCGTCCCGTCAGGTGTCTTTTTCATAATCGTAATATGCGTGGACAAGGTTCCGGTATCCAAGCGCCTTGAGATCGCAATATCTCACGTTGAAGCGCGCCTTTGTGTGTTTGCCGCTCACGAGATATCTCAGGCAGTCCTGCGCGTATCCGTCGATCTCTCGGAGCGAATCCGTCACGTTGATGACCGGAAAAAACCATTTGCTCCATGAAAGCGAATTGTCGTCCGGATCCTCATAAAACTTGCGGTTGAATATCCTTATAAACGCCTTCGCGGCCTTTTCGCCGCCCGCGTCGTTCCGCTTTGCCCATCTCGCGAGGGCGTCGCGCTTGCGGCGCATTTTCCCTTTGAGTTTGGTCAGAGTCGCCGGGGCTATATCCACGCCGTCCGCCGAGCATTCGAACCCGAGAAAAACGAATCCCTCCCCCGGAGTGAAAAAGTTTTCCTTGTCTGGATTTATCCCGAGCCGTCTGTCGGCGAGGAAACGCCTGATGATATCGGCGTTCGCCCCGCTTTCTTCGGCGGTCGGGGCAAAAACGATTATATCGTCGGAATATCGTGCGTAGACCGATCCCTTTTCATAAAATTTCCGGTCAAGCTCCGCGAGGAAAAGATTCGCGTAAAACGAAGAGAGCGGCGTCCCGGCCATTATGCCTTTTCGCTCTTCGATCTCCCTGCCCTTTTCGAGAACGCGCGTCTCGGTCAGAAGATCACGAAGAAAACCGTACAACTCCGCGTCGTCAGACAGCGCATTTTTAAGCATCGGGAGAAGCGTTTCGACTGGGATCGAATTGAAATAATCGTGGATATCCGCCTTGTACGCGTACATGCCGTAGACGC
>JAGABQ010000156.1:0-2657 GCA_017614495.1 Clostridia bacterium | reverse complement strand
TTTTTCAGCCCTTCAGGGCCTTTTCGATGAGATCGCCGAGTTCTTTTCTTGCCCGCTCGATGACCGCGTCGGACGTCGAATATTCCCGTACGCTCTTTGCGACGGCGCCGACGATATCTCTTATCCTGTCTTCGCAGACGCCGGACCGTCTCGCCATGGAAATGAGTTCAAAGTCGTCGATGCCGTCCCTGACCGCCTCGAGCCTGAGCGATGAACACGGGCCGTCGATCCCCACCGCGTTGCCGTTGTAGAGGAGGGCGCCGTCGCCGAATATCATCGGACTGATGAATTTCCTGACCGTGTCGGCGTCTTTCCACGGATCGTCGATCTCCTCCCAGAAATCGGTGCACCAGTACAGGAAACCGTTGACCCCGTACACGTCCGCCTGCCAGAATATGGAGCGGTTGACAGCCCCCTGCATATTGACGTAGAGGTTTGCATAGGGCTCGCCTGGATCACAGCAGACGTACCACCAGACGTCGTCCCCGCCGAGACGCTCGGCGAGCATCCTCTCGGCAAAGGGGGTCTCGCTTTTCAGTTTTTCTTCATCATAGATAAACGAGGAATCAAAGCACGCGAGCTTTGCGCACCACACGTTGACGACCTCCGCCGCGTGGGAGAAGCCGTCCCGTCCGTCGCCCATATCGGGATCGACGAAGAAGGGAACGCAGAGGCGGTATCCCGGGAAAAGCTTTTCAAGGCGTTTTCCCGCGGCGACTACGCCGAGGAACGCGTCGCGGTCCTGCGGCTCGTCGAGAGGATAGAAGAAGCTCTTCGCGATCCATTCCTTTTTCCGGCTCAGCTTGGCGTGATACGCGCGGATCGCGTCGTCGTCGGCGTATGGGACGACGAAAGACGTCACGCGCGGGTCGTCGAGATATCTGTCGACGCGCTCGTCGAGGATGTCGTACGGGAGCTGATAAGCGCTGCAGTTGTGTTCGAGCAGGAAATCGTAGTATTTGCGGTACATATCCGAGACGCCGTTTTCGTCCGTCAGGCCGTGCATCTTTGCTATGCATTCTCCGATGAGGCCGACTGCGGTGCTCATCGTGCGCCTCTCGGGGAGCTCAAAGTCCCAAACGTGGACGGATATCTCGCCGGATTCGAGCGTTTTTCCTCCCGACACGAGGGAGACGGTCGAAACGTAGTCGCCGGGCGCCGCGCCGTGAGTGTCAAAAAGGACGTAAACGGGGAGGGGCGTACCGGGGGAGAGCGTTATCCCGCCCTTAAGCGGGAAGAGAGCGTCCGGGAAATAAACTTCCTTGCCGTTCTGCTTTTCATCGGCAAAATACGGCTGAGCGAAGACCGTCCTGATATAATTCTCGCCGAAGACCGAGGCCTTTACTTTGTTGCCGTTTTCGTTTACCGCATCGCAGACGGAAATCTCCGCCTCGAGCGGTTTGTCCGAAACGAACACCGCCTGGCAGCCCTTGAATTCTCCGCGCGCCATGTTGACGGCATAACTTTTCAGCCCCGACGGCTCCGCGCCGCCGATGATCTTTTTCATAGACGATTCAAACCATATCATATCTTGTTCTCCGTTCTCGGGTGATGAGATATTATATCACATTCCGCGGCGTTGCACAAGCGCGGAAGGGCAAAAAGCGCAGCTCAAAAAACCGATATTTTTTGAATGACTTGTTTTGTGGTGACTTGACAGAAAAAGTATTTTGGTGTAATATAGATGATAGGTGCACTTTATTAAAGTGAAAAAGCAACCAATCCACTGTCATGACGAAGGGAGAATAATGATATGAAAAAATTGGTTATCGCATTTGCATGTGCAACATTGACCGTATTGGCACTTGGTTCATGTATGAACGCAATTTCTGGTGATAAGCCTTTACCCGCCGGATCAGTACCTGACTATGACACCGTCATAACGGTCGATCTTGAAGCGGCAAATACAAGCTATGAATCCGGCACGTTTGAAAAACTGCTCTCGACCAAACTTCCGAACTATCCGATCGATGCCATGCCGGCTGCAAAAATCAGCCCTACTCTGTTGGGGCAGATGGGCGCCGGTTCAACGACGAATACGCACATCGGAAGTTTGGGGTTCGTAAATTTTTACCTGCCAATAAAATATATCGTGCAGATCGATGCAAACAATATATGTTGCGTGACGCATGAACAGGAGCACATCGAGGTATTGGGGGTAACGGGCAGCGATTATTACGTTTATCGCGTTTTTTCAAGAAAGACCGAAAACGTGGAAGAAGGCAGGGAATTAATATGGAGTACCGAGGATTACGTAATAAAGGAGACCCCAAAAACCTGCAAAGAAATAATTAACGAATACAACCTGAAAATCGGAGAAGTGTTTGAAGCGACAAGTCTTGAAATAATAAACGGTAAATCTGTAGTTATGACCAAATTTAATTATCTTTGTAATGATGGAGTGGTTTGTTTGGAAGTTGATGGTGCTCAACAGTATTACCTTGAAGAAGATGACACGCCGCAGTCGCGTATAACCGATTATACCATTAAAAACGTCAGAACAGTAAAGTTCGGCGAAGCAAAGGACGGCGATCCCATAATCGCTAGGATGAAAAATATAGAGGTCCCGTCCGTATTCAACTGAACAAAAAACCCCGACTGAAATAAGGAAACTCACTCCTTATTTCAGTCGGCTTTTTTATGAAAGTATTAAAGAT
>JAGABQ010000155.1:0-5266 GCA_017614495.1 Clostridia bacterium | reverse complement strand
CGTCGTCGGTATGGGCGGCAAGGGCAACGTCGGTCAGGGCGGGTGCTCTCTCGAAGAGTACCGCACTCACTTCACGGCGTGGGCGCTTTACGGCTCGCCGCTCATGATCGGCTGCGACATCCGCAAAATGAGCACGGATATCAAAAAACTCCTTACAAACAAAGACGTCATCGCGATAGACCAGGATCCCGCCTGCCGCCAGCCGTTCTATATGGGCGGACACGGACAGGAGGCGTTCTGGGCGAACGACGATATTTTCTGCATCGCTAAGCTGCTCGAGGGCGGCGACATAGCCATCGGTCTGTTCAACCTCTCGGACGGCCCCTCGAACATGGTGTTCCAGCAGAGGAGCCTCGGGCTCGACCGTATCTGCGGCGTTCACCTCGAAATGAAGGAGCTCTGGACCGGAGAGGAGACGAGGACCCGCGACGGGCAGTTCATCCTCTGGGCCCTCCCGCCTCATCACTGCAAGCTTTATCGCTGCAAGGTCGTAAAGGACTGAAATGGCGGACTGCCGGGTCTGCCGAAAAAAACTGAGCAATGACGAGATCGCCGTCACGCGCAAGCTTGTCGGTATGTGCGAGACCGAATTTTACTGCAAAAAATGTCTTGCGGAAAAATTCAGGGTAAGCGTTGAGACGATCGATTCAAAAATAAGCCAGTTCCGCAAAAACGGATGCTGGCTTTTTGCTGGTGAAAACGAAGGGGGCGAACAATGAGAGAGATAACGCACAGCGCCGATCTATGCGTGGTCGGCGGGGGACTTTCCGGGACCTGCGCCGCGATCGCCGCGGCGAGGCACGGGCTCAGGGTCGTCCTTATGCAGGACCGGCCTATGCTCGGCGGCAACGCCTCGAGCGAGATAAGGATGTGGATCTGCGGATGCGGCTCCCGCAACGGCGAGCTGAAGGAGACCGGCATCCTCGAGGAACTTGAGCTCGAGAATTTTTACCGCAACGACAACAGATGCTATCAGGTGTGGGACACCGTCATATACGAAAAAGCGTACTGCGAGGAGAATATAACCCTCCTCCTCAACACGACGTGTCAGAGCGTGGAGATGGACGGCGACAGGATAGTCTCCGTGCGCGGCTGGCAGATGACCTCCGAGACGTATCACACGGTCTCGGCGGCGCTGTTTGCCGACTGCTCCGGCGACTCGGTTCTCGCGCCGCTCACCGGCGCGGAGTTCCGCCTCGGAAGGGAAGCGCGCTCGGAGTTCGGCGAGTCGATAGCGCCCGAAACGGCGGATCGCAAAACGATGGGGCTTTCCTGTATGTTCCAGATACGCGAGACCGACAGAAAACAGAAATTCATCTCGCCTGAATGGGCGTACAGGTTCACGTCCGATGACGATATCCCTTTAAGGGAGCATCACATAGGAACGAACTACTGGTGGATTGAGATCGGCGGAGACAGGGACAGCATACACGACACGGACGATCTGCGGCACGAGCTTCTCAGGATATCGTACGGCGTGTGGGATCACGTAAAAAATCACGGCGATCACGGTGCGGACAACTGGGTGCTCGACTGGATCGGATTCCTTCCCGGCAAACGCGAGAGCAGACGGTACGTCGGCGATTACATAGTTAATCAGAACGACGTCAGCTCGGGAGGGCATTTCGACGATATCGTCGCCTACGGCGGCTGGACGATGGACGATCATTTCCCCGAGGGCTTCTGGTACCGCGGCGGATATCCGACGATACACCATCCCGCGCCGACCCCGTGGGGGATACCGTGGAGAACGCTGTACTCTAAGAATATTGCCAATCTCGGCTTTGCCGGGCGGAATATCAGCGTGACGCACACCGCGATGAGCAGCTCGCGCGTGATGGCGACCTGCTGCCTTTGCGGTCAGGCGCTCGGGACGGGCGCGGCGCTCGCCGTTAAAAGCGGCGCTTCGCTCAGAAATATCGACGTCGGTGAGCTTCGCCGCGAGCTTATGCTCGACGACTGCTACATCCCATATCACGAAAGAGAGCTCTCGCCGCTCACGGCGTCGGCGAAAACGAACGCGGATATAGTGAGAAACGGAGTCGACAGGTCCTTAGGCGGCGATAAAAACTACTGGGCGGGGCATTCGGGAGACAGGATAGTCTTTGAATACGACGCGCCGGTGGACGTCGGGCGCGTCCGGCTGGTATTCGACAGCGAGCTGACGCGCGGATATCACAATATGCCGAGCAACTATCCCCTAAGGGAGGACAAGTACAAGCTCCCGAAAACCCTCGTGCGGGATTATGATCTTATCTGCGAGGGCGAAGGAGGCGAGCTTTTCACCGCGGCATCGGTGACTGACAACAGACGCCGTCTTGTTTTCCACAGTATCGGAAAGAAGGTCAGGAAGGTGATATTTGCGCCTAAGACCACCTGGGGCTGCGAGGAGTTCCGCGTATTTGCCGTGGACGTGCTCTGAGCAGTAGGAAGTTTGACAACAAATTAGTATAAACTCGCTTTTCAGAGCGGTTGACCGACAGGCAAAAAAATGATAAAATACGGAGCGACGGCATCCGTCGCTCTTTTGAATTCGCGATAAGATCGCAAAGGAGGAAATACATGAAAAAGCGTTTCCTGAAGCTTACAAGCATATTCGCCGCTCTTGTCATGATACTGACGGCCGCCGCGTGCACGGGCGCAGTCGCCCCCGTCAGCAGCGACACGACAGATTCCGGTCCGGTTTTCCCGAAAAAACTCAACGAGGAGGGGTTTACCCTGAACATCCTCAATTACGCCGAGGGCTCGGGTTATTCGAAGGCGACGCTCGACGTCGAGTACGACGAGGACCTTTCGCGCGTCGACGAGGCGATATACAGGCGCAACCGCAGGATAGAAGAGGAATACAAGTGCAAAATAAACGTCGAGGGTGTCGCCATCCCGAGCACGACCCTCACGACGCTCGTTTCATCCGGCGATTCGAGCTTCGATCTTTCGATGTGCTACGAGGAGTGGATCGGCTCTGTCCTCGAGCATATAATCGGATGGGACGTTCTCCCGAACGTCGATCTCTCCGCCCCGTGGTGGAATACCCAGGGAAACAGCACCTTCAAAATCAGGGATATCCAGTTCGCCGCGACGGGCGATTTCAGTCTTTCACACTACAACAAGATCTACTGTTTCATTTACAACAAAGATCTGTACGCAAATGTTGATACCGGGTACGATCTTTACGAACTGGTGAGAAAACACGACTGGACGATTGAACGTCTCTATGAGATCGCCAGGCCGTTCAATCAGAATCTTGACGGCGACATAAATACCGTCTCCGACGACGACGGACACGGGATAGTCGCAACGTCAAAGGTCCTCTTCTCGCTGCTGCTCAACGGCTCGGGCGTCAAGATTATCCAGAGCGATAAAAACGGCGACCCGTATTTCGCGCTCGACGGAAGGCGCCAGACCGACGTCCTGCAGAGGATAGTCGAGGTGAATATCGGCGACGGCGGATATTTCCGCAACGTAGAGCAGGCAAACGGTGCGCTGGAGCTCGGCACGTACGCAAAGGGCAACACCCTCTTCTACGCCTGCATACTGAGCGGCGTCGGCAGCACCCCGGATTATAATTTTGAGACCGGCTTCATGCCCGCTCCCCTCTACGACTCGACGCAGGAAAACTATCACTCCGTTTCCATAGGCGGCAACGTGATGGTAGTCCCCGCGACCCTCGAAAAGAGCCGCAGGGAAGACGTCTCGACGCTGCTTGAATATATGTCCTATCTGTCACGCGACACCGTCGTGAAGGAATACGTTCAGACGTATCTCAAGACGAGACTTGCCGACGAGAACGACGCCGAGATGATACAACTCATGTTCGACACCGTCGATTACGATCTCGCGAACAACCTTTTCGCAAAGGGCGCGAGACTCGCGGTAAACGCGAACGTTTTCCATCCGCTCGTCACGAGTTTCGCTTCTATCCTCGAGGGTATAAAGACGGATCTCGAGAACACAATCGGGACAACTCTCGAAAACATCGATAAAATAACGGAAAACAAGTGACCGATCTCCGCAATTGAGGGCAGCGCTCCCGTTGCCTTACGCCGCCGCAAGTTTTATTGCCGCGGGACAGGCAAAAAAGATTGACACGCCGCCCTCTCCGTGTTAAAATATAAGCAACGGGCGGCGGGAAAGCCGCCGAAACGGAAAAGGAGAATGATATGAAATCATTTAAAAAGTATCTGGCGGAGTTTATCGGCACCTTTGTTCTTGTGCTGTTCGCCTGCGGAGCGGCTGTAGTCACGCAGTGCTCCACGTCAAATTTTGCCGGCTACCTTTTGACGGCGCTCGCGTTCGGGCTTGTCATCGTCGCGATGGCATATTCGATAGGCAACGTCTCGGGCTGCCACATCAATCCGGCGGTCAGTCTCGCGATGCTTATAAGCAAGAAGCTCTCGCTTGTTGACTTCGTCGGTTACGTCATCGCGCAGTTCGCCGGCGCCACGGCGGGCGCGGCGCTGCTCTGGGGACTTCTCGGGAGCAACGAAAATCTCGGGCAGAACGGCCTTTACAACGGGAACGTATGGCTCTCGCTGCTCGTTGAGGTCGTGCTCACCTTCGTCTTCGTCCTCGCAATCCTCGGCGTGACGTCAAAGACAGAGAACAGCGCGGTCGCCGGGATCGTTATCGGCCTCACCCTGACGCTCGTTCACATCTTCGGCATTTATTTCACCGGCACGTCGGTCAACCCGGCGCGCAGCTTCGGCCCCGCGCTCTTTGCCGGCGGCGAGGCGCTCGCGAACGTATGGGTTTTCATCGTCGCTCCCCTCTGCGGAGGCGCGCTCGCGGCGGTATGCCACAAACTGCTTTCTGACAAGAAATAATCATATTAAACCCGAAAAACGGCGTGATTTTCACGCTGTTTTTCATTATTCGGACGCAAATCGCCTCTTTTCTTGACACATACGCCCGGGATATGGTATAATACGAAAAATCTGATTTATTTACAGTATAAACTGCTGATAAGGAGGTCACCGGCAGATCCGCGCAGACGCGCTCTGCCGACACGCTCATGGAAAAGAAAAAGAAAGGCCCGCTTCGCGACCGAATGAGATACTGGTTTGACAACCGCATCTCAAAGAGCTCGCTCGGGCTTATCCGGGTGCTTATTATTGCGTCGCTGCTGCTCGCGCTCGCCGTCGCCGCCCTCATCATCCTTTTCGGGTTCAACGACGAGGGAGAGGTCGCCTCGGTTTTCTGGGACAGCATCGCGACGGTCATAAACGCCTGGATGCCGTCATACGAGGACGGGAGCATCGGATATCTT
>JAGABQ010000154.1:0-8012 GCA_017614495.1 Clostridia bacterium | reverse complement strand
GGGGGCACCTTGAATGTTTGAAAAAATTATCTCGCTGATACGGGATTACAACACGGTAATAGTTCACAGGCACTGTTCGCCGGACGGGGACGCCATCGGAAGCCAGACCGGCTTTGCCGAGATCATCCGCACAAACTTTCCGGAGAAAAAGGTTTTCTGTGTGGGAGACCCCGCGGGAAGATATTCGTTTATGGACGGGGCGGTTATGGACGACATCCCGGACGAGACGTTTAGCGGGGCGCTTTCCGTAATCCTCGACAGCGCCACGGAGGAGCTTGTCTCTGATAACCGGTTCCGTCTCGCGTCAAAGACCGCGAGGATCGATCACCATATTTACTGCGAAACGTTTACGGACGAAGAAATTGTCGACACCTCGTTCGAGAGCTGCGCCGGGATGGTCGCCTGTTTCGCGATGGAACAGAATCTCGAGGTTTCGGAAAAAGCCGCGACGGCGCTTTTTACCGGAATGGTCACGGATTCCGGGAGATTCCGATACGATTCCACGTCCGCAAAGACTTTTGAAATCGCCGCTTCCCTGATGAGATGCAATATAGACACGGAAAAAATTTACCGTAACCTTTACTGCGACGATCTCGGATCTGTCCTGCTCCGCGCGCATTTCATGTCAAAAATCAGGAGATACAAGGACACCCCCGTCGCGTATATCTACACCACAAGGGACGAACTTGACAGTCTCGGGATAGAAAACGTGTTCCCGATATCGAGAGGCATGGTAGGCACCATGTCGGACATCAGGGGGATAGATATCTGGGTCAACTTTACCGAAGACGGAGAAAAAGTATTGTGTGAGCTGAGATCGAGCAAATACAATATCAATCCCGTTGCCGTTAAATACGGAGGGGGAGGCCATAAAAAAGCGTCGGGAGCCGACGTGGCAGACTACGCAGAAGCCATGAAAATGCTCGACGACCTTGTAAAAATCACTCAAAATGACATCCTGTGAGAATATAAAGAGAGAGATCCTCGATCTGATAGAGGAATACGAAACAATAATAATATCGAGGCATATCCGCCCGGACGGGGACGCCGCGGGCTCTACCCTCGGGCTTGCCGGAATAATCAGGAATACGTATCCCGAAAAGCGTGTTTTCCTCGACAACGAGGACTATTCCGAATACGCCGCTTTTCTCGGCGATGAAGGCGAAAAGCCGACCGACGCCGATTACGAAAACGCCCTCGTGATAGTCGTCGACACCGGAACGCTCGACAGAATATCAAACAGCCGCGTCCTGAAGGGCAAAAAACTTATAAAAATCGACCACCACATCGACGACAAACCGTACGGAGACGTTTCGTGGGTCGAGGAAGAACGCTCGTCGGCGTGTGAAATGATCGTCGATCTCTTCCTGTTTTCCGGAAAACTCAAAATGGACAGATACTCGGCGACCTGCCTCTACACGGGGATGATAACGGATTCCGGGAGATTCCGTTATCGCGGAACGTGCGCCGGGACGCTTCGCTGCGCCGCCGTTCTGCTCGATTACGGGATAGATATAGAGACGATCTACGCAAACCTGTATATGGACGATATCGACACCGTAAGGTTTGAAGCCGAAATGAAGGGCGCGATAAACGTCACCGAAAACGGCGTCGCATGGCTCAGAATCACGAAAGAAACGCGCGCGGCTCACGGCCTCTCGATGGAGACCGCCAGCGCGATAATATCCGTCATGGACGGCATAAAGGGCAGTCTCATCTGGATCGCCTTTATTGAAAACGACGACGGAACGTACCGCGTCAGACTGCGCTCAAGATTTGTCGAAGTGCAGGAACTCGCCTCCCGCTATCACGGGGGCGGTCACGCCTGCGCAAGCGGCGCGACGGTTTACAGCGAAGAAGAGGCGGCCTCGCTTCTGAAAGACGCGGACGGCATTCTCAGGGATTACAAATCCGAAAACAAGGGCTGGATATGAAAATACTCGTAACGAACGATGACGGAATACTCGCTCCGGGCGTCAGATTCCTCGCAAAGTGGGCGTCGGAAATTGGTGACGTAACGGTCATAGCGCCCAAATCGCAGCAAAGCGCCTGCTCTCAGGGGATAATCCTGACAAGGCCGTTTGAGGTTGTGGAGAGCGACGCATTCGGCGATATCGGGATAAAAGCATACTCGGCAGATTCTACTCCGGCCGACTGCATACGCTTTGCGGTAAGCATGCTAGGAAGCTACGATATCGTTTTTTCGGGAATTAACAACGGTTATAATCTCGGATACGACATCTCATATTCCGGGACCTGCGCCGCCGCTTTTGAAGCAAACTACGCGGGCATAAAATCAATAGCGTTTTCGACCGTCGGCGAAAGCGGCGCCAGCGCCGCCGCCGAACGCCTGCCCGCTATATGGAAATTTGTCTGCGACAGAAAGCTTCTTGAATCGTCGGATATGCTTAACGTAAACATCCCGCCCGACGCGAAGGAGATACGCCTGACCGTACAGGGTAAGACGTTTTTCAGAGACAAATTTATACCCTGTGAAGATCTTGAAAATCATTACATGGCGAGCGGGTATATGAAGCACGTTTTCAACGAAAAAGACTATTTTACGGACGCGAACACGGCGCTGAACGGCATCTGCTCGGTTACCCCGCTGAGCGTCTGCAGGACTGATTTCGACTCTCTCAGGAATATCCGGGATTTGTCTCCGGCCGAGATCTGAAAACGAATTTAATAAAAGACCGGTCCGCGGACCGGTCTTTTATTATGCCTGTGACTTTTTAAATCAGACGCGTTTTTTCTTCGACACGAGGATCGCGGCGCCGAGCGTAGCGACGACCGAAACCACGACCGCCGCGACGATCTCATCGCCGGTCGCGGGGCTGTAGGCTACCAGGCTGCAGCCCTGGTCAAATTCGCGGGTTCCGTCAGAGTTCTTGAGTTTGCCGGTAACCGTGATAACGTCGCCGACCGCGAGTTTGTCGCATCCCTTGCCGGCGAGGCGATAGCACATTACGGGTTTGTCTTTAAATCCGTCAACCTTTATCGTTACGGTTATGTTCTCATACTGTGAATTGTATTTCGTGTTGATCTCTGTGATCTTGCCGGTAAGTGTGTACTCACCCTTGAGGAATTTCCCGGATTCGAGCGCGTAAAGAGCCTCCATGATCTCCTCTGTCGTCTCGGGAAGCGTCTCGGGCTCTCTTTCGATAAGCGTATAACTGTCGAGAGTGCATCCGTTGAATTCAATTGTCCCGTTGTAGTTTTTAAGCTGACCCGTGACGGTGACAGTATCACCGACGTCAACAAGGTCGGAGCCCTCGCCGGTCAGCTTGTAAAGCTGGATCTTTTTGTCAGTCATTTCGCCGACAACAATGTATTTGTTGCCCTTGCTGTCTATCTCGCTGATGACGCCGGTGAGAGTATATTTCCCTTTCTGATCTGCGGGGGCCTCAAGAGTTTCACCTGACGCAAGACCATACGCGGCGTTTACAATAGCTTCCGGCGTTTCGGGATACGTTGCGGGCGCAACATAATTGCTGGTGAACGATATCAGAGTGCAGGGGCTGAACTCAATCGTACCGTTGTAGTTCATAAGTGTGCCCTTGACCGTAATGGAGTCGCCGACGTGAGCCACGTCAGTCAATCCGTTTTCGTCGCTCATTTTGAAGCAATATATTACCCTGTCCTTGTTTTCTCCGGTTGTTCCGTCGACGGTCATATTAACAGAGAGATTTTTATTTGTCGCACTGTACGCAAACTTGATTTCAGTGATAGTGCCGCTGAGCTGATACTCTTTTTTAAGTTTTGCTTTGTTCTCAAGAGCATAAGCCGCGCTGACGATCTCGTCCGGCGTTGTGAGATTTTCGGCAGGTTCCGGATCGCTGCTTTCTTCGGTACCTTCCGTGTCGCTCCACACGATTTTTACGGAATCAAGGTACAGCGCACCGTTATCAGATCTGATTCCGATAAATTTGCTGCCCTTTCCGAGGCTGAGCGTTGTTGTTCCCTTAACTATTGTACCGATAAGAGTTCCCTGTTTTTCAGAATCGTAAAGATCAGCTGCAGACTCGTACGCCGTGTCTTTACCGTAAACGTTTATCGTCCTGCCGTCTGCGGTGTTCTCGTTCCAAACGATTTCAACGCTGAGAGCATATCCCCCGGAAGTGGTTGTAACAATTCCGGAGTTGTTTTTGCTACGCATTTGTATCGAATTATTGCTTCCCGCTGAATTTCCGGCATATGTTGCGTCAGAAACTGCCTTTTTGCCAGACCAGTTGGCGTAAGACGTGGATCCGTCTTCAACTCCAGTCGTCGCACGCGTAAGTGTATCCGTAGTGCTCGCCGCGGTCGCGAAGACCGACAGAATCGAGGAAACTAGCAGCGCCGCAAGAAACAGCGCGATTATTTTTTTCATGTCTTTTTCTCCTGCTTTCCGGATATATTATCCTATGCTTTCAAGCGTGCATCCGCTTGTGAATTCGTAGGTTGCCGTGCCTTTGCTGTTGTAATTTACCAGCTGGCCTTTGACCGTGATTGTGTCGCCGACTTTGATCTTGTCTGCTCCTTCGCCCTTAAGACGGTAGCAAAGAACAGGATAATCTGTTAGTCCGTCAACGACTATTGTAACCGTGACGTTGTCGTATCCCGCATCGTAGGGCGTATCGACAGTCGATATGACTCCCTTGAGGGTATACGGGCCTCCCGCGAGAGAATCACCGAGCTCAAGCGCGTAGAGTGCCTTGAGAAGCTCCTCGTTCGTTGCGTATTCCGGAGAAGTATCCTCCGAGACGAAATCAATACTGTCAAGGGTGCAGGCGGCGTCGAACTCCTTCGTTCCGTTGAAATTCTTCAGGACTCCAGATACGGTTATTTTGTCGCCAACTTTGATCGTATCCGCCCCTGTTCCCTTCATTCTGAAGCACTGAACAGGCTTGTCGTCAAATCCGTCGACGACGATCGTGACGGTTACATTGTCGTATCCGGCATCATAGGGGGTATTGACCTTCGTTATAGTTCCGGATAGCGTATACGTTCCTTCAAGCTTTTCATCGGGAGCGAGCGCGTAGAGATCGTCGAGTATCTTTGCTGCGTCGCCGCCCGGCTGATCGTTTCCGGACTCATCATACGGTACGAACGTGCATCCTGCGTCAAATTCCTTCGTTCCCTTATAATCTTTGAGAACGCCGGTTACCGTGATAACGTCGCCGACTTTGAGATCGGCGGCTCCCTCACCCTTCATTCTGAAGCACTGGACGGGTTTGTCTTCGAATCCCTCGACAACTATCGTAACCGTGACGTTGTCAAACTCAGAACTGTATTCCGTGTTGATCTCTGTAATCTTTCCGGTCAGAGTATAGGTTCCGGGAAGGGTATTCTTATCGAGAGCGTAGAGTGCGTCGAGAATATCCCCGACGGTGAGGTCTGCGGGTATTACCGAAACGCTGAACTCGCGAGTGTCAGTCGCATCGCCGCAGGTCGCGGTCGCCGTGATCTTGAAATTCTCGATCGACTTACCGACAGTAACGTTAAGCTTGTCGTCGGCAATCACGGCGGAGGAGGATTCGCCAAGCGCCCACGCGATGGAGACGTCTTCATACGTGAATCCGGTTACGGGAAGATTGATTGACTCATCTTTGCTAACGAACTCGGGTATCGAAAGAGCGTTCAGTTCGTTCGCTATCTTGTCGGAAGCGGCCACCTCCGTGGATACGACGGTTATCTTGCCGGGAACAGGATAGAGCTGAGGCTCGTTGTTCCAGGCGATCGCCCCCTCAACGTCTATCGTATAACCGACGCCGAGTTTCTGATAATCTTCTTTAAGCTCCGCGACAGTATAGGTGCAGCTCGTAGAAAGGAACATCTTGAAAGCAACGCCGTTCTTTTCGACCGTAACGGTGATCCTTCCGTCTCCGAGCTCTTCAAAAGTCTCGGGGGAATTCTTTGCCCACTCTATTTTGGTGATCTTTGCGCCGGTCAGCACGCCGATCTGTCCCTGATGCGGATCGAGAAGGGATACGAGATTGTTTTCGGGCTGAAGAATATCATCGAGCGATATTTTTGTCACTTCGCGGGTCTGGACCTTTCCGTCGTCGCCGTAAACGAGCGAATACGTGCATCCTGCGCCCATTTCACGCAGGCCGCTGTAGATGGACGTTTTACCGCTGACAACTATAACGTTGCCGATAGCGAGATCGGTGTCGAAAGCTTCCTGAGAATCGCATTTGAGGCGGTAAGCCATGTAACCGTGCTCATTGTCAAGATCCTGAAGCATGACGCTGGTGTTTTTGTAATCCGGAGCGTAGGGATATCTTGCCACGATCACTCCCCTGATGTTCATAGTGACGTCCTTGACGTTTTCCGACCAGTACTGCCAGTTCGAGATCAAAAACTGCTTGATAACGTAATTGAACGTGAACGGATCGGATTTGAATTCGCCGGACGACACGGTACCTTTCAGCGAGAAGTTCGTGTCCTCATCAGCGTACGGATCGACCTTTACGTTAGTTTTGCCTTCGCCTCCGTCGGCGAGCGAAACAAGGCCGTTGCCTCCTTCAAGCTCCCACGTTACGTCCAGATCGACGCCTTCATAGTCAATGATCTTTGAAGGAAGCGTGAAGCTCGAGGCGACGGAATTGTCCTCGCCCGGCTTGTTGTACTCGTAAACGAGCTCTGCCGCTTCGTTAACAAGTTCCTGGTTTGCCGCGGGCGCTTTGGTCTCCCCCGAACCGCTGCACGAGGCAAGCACGGTCGCCGCAAGGATAATCAGCGCGAGCGCAATTGAAAGTTTGTTTTTCATTATGACTTTGTCTCCTGTCATTTATTTTCAGTCAATGATTTCGGCGTCCGACAGCGTGAAGAGCTTTATCTGCGGGGACCCCTCGTATATCTCGACAATGCCCGTGACGTTCATGGTCTTGCCTCTGAAATACGATTCGGTCACGAGCTCGCCTTGCTGAGTCAGAACGACCGTGCGGACGGAAACCGTTTTCCCGTCCCGCGTCTCGCACGTCAGGGTCATGGCGCCCTTGCTCGAGGACGTTTCGTTTGTCGTCGTATAAACGCTTTTGACCTTTATGCACTCCATGCGAACGAGCACGTTTTCTGGAGAATCCTCTCCGTTAAGCTCGTCCGCCGTGATGAGCACCGGCGAAATATCAACGTCCTTTTCAAGAATCTGAACGTCGTCGTCCGCCGGGTTTATCAGAGAGAACGACAACCCGGAAACCTGGAATCCGAAGGTCTCGTTATTATCCGCCGTTCCGGATATTTTGAGTTTGTATCCGGGGACGAGGAACTTCGGGGCGAGCGAAGCGTAACCTCCGTAAACGTAAACGCCGTAGTACCTTTGCGTGTCTTCGTCAAAGGACTGAACGTATATGCCTTCCCCGCTCTTTTTCGTGACAACGCCCTCGAACCTGACCTTGATCCCGCCGTATGAGTCTTTGTTCATGACAAGCGATTTGATAGAGAGCTCGACGGTGTCGCCGTAGTAGAAAAGCGGGTCTTTCTTTCCCGAATAAAGGTTGAGTTTGTTCTCCCTCGCGCTTGAAAGCGCCTCAAGGGCGACCGAGCCGTATCTGTTTGACGACGCGCTCTTGCCCATCGCAAGCCCGTCGGCGAGAATTTCGATGTTGAGGTTTCTCCATTCCTCGTCGCTGCCGTTGCGGTACCATACCCAGGCGAGATATCTGCTTCCGGTAGAATCGAAATGCGCCTCGCCCTCGGTGTCGCTTTCAAGGACGATTTCGGAAGCGTTTTTAAGCTTCGTTTTCGTGTAGATCGACGCCGGCTTGCCCCATGGTTCCACCTTTCCCGTTGATTCGGGCGTGTCGATCCCGATGAATCTGACCTTGAGGATCTCCGACTTGCTGTTGTTCCTGAAGTGGACGGTGTCGCCGTCGATCGCCAGCTCAACCGTCACGTATCCCCTGCCGGTGACGTCAAAGTCGCTGTTAAGGTTGGTCGTGTTCAGCTTGACGGCGGTCGCGTAATCCGTCAGTCCTTCGGGGCGGACGTAATCCCACGTTAATTCTTCCTCTTCCTCAGGATTTCTG